>JALYXC010000383.1 GCA_030947315.1 Verrucomicrobiota bacterium
TCTCAGCGACGTTTTTATTCGTTGTCCCGATTGTCAGGGACACCGTTATCGTCCGCATATTCTGGAAGTGAAAATCCGTCGCAGGCGACGTGAGGAGGCTGCTACAAAAAACGAATGGAGCATTGCCGATTTACTGGAAGCGACGGTGGACGAAGCGATTTCATTTCTGGGCGGCTGGAACGATTCGCGTTTCGCCAAGCGCGCGGCGGAAAGTTTGCAATTATTGCAGGAGGTCGGCTTGGGCTATTTGCGATTGGGCCAGCCGATCAATACGCTTTCCGGCGGCGAAAGCCAGCGACTTAAATTGGTCAGCTATTTGGCGGAATTTAAAAATCAAACAAGAGAAGCCGAAAAATCCGCGCTTTTCCTTTTTGACGAGCCGACAACCGGTTTGCATTTGGATGATGTTCGGGTGTTGCTTCAAGTATTCCAACGGCTCGTTGAGGCGGGACATTCCGTCTTAATTATTGAACATAATTTAGACCTGATTAAATCAGCCGATTGGGTGATTGATTTGGGACCCGAAGCGGGCGAAAACGGGGGCAAAATTGTGGCGACCGGAACGCCCAAAACGATTTCTGAAGACTTGCGGAGCCATACTGGAGGCGCCTTGCAGAATGAATTCAAAACACGAAACTCGACTCGGGCAATTTCGTTTTTGCGGCCGCGCTCGGCTCGGTTAATCCCTTAAATTTTTTATCTATTTTCGATGCAAAAAAAAACAGGGGTTTGCTCATTGTCAAAGATTTCCATTTTTTGAATCTTAAAGAAGAAAGTTCAAACAATTAACCACAAATACTAAGCAGAAAAAAATATGAAAAAAACAATGGGAAAATTTGGAACGCTGGTTTGTCTGGGCATCACTGTTTCATTGGTCTCGCTGAGCGCGGGTTGCGCCGGTGATCGTTACCATGAAAGCACCGGAGAAGCGGTTGATGATTCAGCTATCACAACGAAAGTCAAAAGCAGTCTGCTGGCCGATCCGGACGTGAAAGGTTTAGCCGTCAAGGTAAAAACTTTTCGCGGCGAAGTTCAGTTAAGCGGCTTTGTCAACACACAAGCCGAAAAAGACAAGGCAGCGCAAATCGCTCGCGCGGTTGATGGAGTTCAATCGGTGAGAAATGACATTGTCGTTAAGTAATAACCCGGAACTATCTTTTTAAGATAGTTCCACTAAGAAAGGAATTATGTCTACAGGCACTATTTTAATTATCGTCCTGGTGTTGATTCTCTTGGGAGTAATCCCGAGTTGGGGCTACAGTTCTGGTTGGGGCTATGGTCCCGTTGGAATTGTTGGAGTGATTCTGGTCATTCTCATCATTCTGGTTTTGATGGGAAAGATATAAGAATATTTCAACGCTTCGAGCGTTTCGAAAAAGCCGCGCGGAAAATTTTCGCGTGGCTTTTTTATGCGCGTGGATTTTCTGAAGTGGTAATAGTAAGAAGTGATTGGGAAAAAAAATGCTTTTGCGAAAAATAAAAACGTCATTTCAATTCATGGCGCGCGGGAACATAATTTAAAAAATCTTTCCCTCATTATTCCGCGCCATCAATTTGTGGTAATCACCGGGGTGAGCGGATCCGGCAAAAGCACGCTCGCGTTTGATCTACTTTTTGCGGAAGGCCAGCGCCGCTTCCTTGATTCCATGAATGTTTACGCCCGGCAATTCATGGAGCAACTTTCCCGGCCCGATGTGGATTTGATTACGGGAATTCCGCCCACGGTCAGCATTGAGCAACGCAATTCTCGCGGCGGCGGAAAAAGCACCGTCGCCACAGTCACCGAGATCTATCATTTTATTCGCCTTTTCTTGGCGCGGCTCGGAACTCAATTTTGTCCGCAATGCCAAATTCCGGTGGAAGCCCAAACGCGCGATCAACTCAGCGGGCGTTTGCAAAACGAATTGAAACAGCGCGGCGATTTGTGGCTGCTCGCGCCGATGGTTAAAAATCGCAAAGGCTTTCATACCGACGTCGCTGCCTGGGCGGCCAAGCAAGGTTATGCCGAAATCCGCGCGGACGGGAAAATTTATTCGGCGAAGGACCGATTGCGTCTGGATCGTTACCGCGAACACGACGTGGAAATCGTCGTCGGCATTTTGGAAAAATCCTCCCCAAAAAGCATGGCGCCACCGCTCATTGACGAAACATTGAAGCTGGGAAATGGAACTCTTTTTGCGCTGGGCCAGGACGGAAAACTTTCGATTCACTCCACTCATCGCGCTTGTCCGAGCTGCGGCCAATCTTTTCAGCCGCTTGATCCAAAAATGTTCAGCTACAATTCCTCACAGGGCTGGTGCCCGAAATGCCGCGGGTTTGGCGAGCTTTTTTATTTGCCGGACACCGAACGCGGCGCGCGCGCTGAGGCCATTGAAGAATCCTGGTTTGAATGGCAGGAAGGCAAACGCGAAATCTGCCCCGAATGTCACGGCGCACGATTAAATCCAGTGGCGCGAGCGGTGCGATTGGTTTCCGTCAACTCAAAATTCAAAACTCAAAATTTAAAATTGCCGCCGACGATTGTTGACATCAGCAATTTTTCCGTGGAACAGGCTCTCCTTTATTTCACGTCGTTGAAATGCACAGGACGCGAAGCAGAAATCGCCCGCGATATTATTCCGGAAATTCGCGAGCGCTTAAAATTTCTTGGCGAAGTGGGGTTGAATTATTTGCAACTGGGCCGCAGCGCCACGACTTTATCTGGCGGCGAAGCGCAACGGATCCGTCTGGCCGCGCAGCTCGGATCTAATTTGAGCGGCGTCCTTTACATTTTGGATGAACCGACCATTGGCCTGCACGCGCGCGACAATGAACAATTGCTGGACGCTTTGGAAACTCTGCGGGCGCACGGCAATTCGCTAGTCGTCGTGGAGCACGATGAAGAAACGATGCGACGCGCTGATTACATTATTGATTTGGGACCCGGCGCGGGACTTCACGGAGGCGAACTGATGGCCAGCGGCACCTTGAAAGAACTGATGCGCCATCCCGAGTCGGTCACTGGAAAATATTTGCGCCAGAGAAAACAATTTCCAGCGCGCGGCCAACGGCGACCGATCAATAAAAATAATTTTCTGCTTCTGAAAAATGTTTCTAAAAACAATTTAAAAAATTTAACGGTTAAATTTCCTTTGGGTCGTTTCATCGTCGTCACGGGCGTGAGCGGTTCGGGCAAAAGCACTTTGGTGCGCGAATGTTTGCTTCCTGTTTTGAAAGCGCAACTCGTCAAAATAAATGGAAAAACTTCCAGCGCGATTTCCGGCTCGGATTCTATTCAATCAGTTTATGAAGTGGATCAATCACCGATCGGGCGGACGCCTCGCTCGATCCCCGCCACGTATGTCGGTTTTTTTGATGAGATTCGAAATTTATTTTCGCAATTGCCCGAAGCAAGATTGCGCGGATATTCCGCCAGCCGATTTTCTTTCAATAGCGCGCAAGGTCGCTGCCCGAAATGTGACGGCGCCGGACAAATCAAATTGGAAATGAATTTTCTGCCGTCCGCCTTTGTGCGTTGCGAAACGTGTGAAGGCTGCCGATTTAATCGTGAAACGCTCGACATTCAGTTCCACGGAAAAAACATCGCGCAAGTCTTGGAATTAAGCATCGCGCAGGCGCTGGACTTTTTTTCGGCCTTTCAAAAAATTCGCCGGCCGCTGGAAGCCTTGCGCGACACGGGCCTGGATTATTTAAAACTTGGGCAACCGAGTCCGACCTTGAGCGGCGGCGAAGCGCAACGAATGAAACTCGTCGCGCATTTGTCGGCGGGTTTCCGAAATCAACAAACCGAACTGCGCTTGCCGCGCTCTGTTCTTCCCGCGCCTTCTTCACTTTTTATTTTGGAAGAGCCGACGATTGGTTTGCATGCCGCTGATATTAAAAAGTTGGTGGAAGTTTTGCAACGCCTCGTGGAGGCGGGGCATTCGCTCATCGTCATCGAACATAATTTGGATTTAATTGCGGAAGCGGATTGGGTGATTGATCTGGGACCGGAAGGAGGCAATGGCGGTGGAAAAATTGTGGCGGAAGGAACGCCCGAAGAAATTGCGAAAAATAAAAAATCGCACACGGGCCGTTTTCTTAAAAAAGTTTTGAGTGGCTAATTCGATTTCGAAAATCCATTTCAAAAATTTTTCGTTAGAATTTTTCCAATTGCGGTCGCAACAATCCGTTGCTGGCGATCACCTGATAAGTTTGCTGATCATCAATTTCCCGACGCCAAAACTCTCCGCCGGCGCATTCCACAATTATTCCGCCTGCCGCGATGTCCCAAAGCCGAATGCCAGTTTCGACATACGCATCGAAACGTCCGCTCGCCACATAAGTCAGGGCCAGCGCCGCCGCGCCCATCATCCGAACCTTGCGCACCTGCGGGACAAGTTGATTAAAGTAAGGCAGCGCTTTTTCAAGATTGGATCGGGTTTTGGCAAATCCGATGGAAACAATCGCTTCATCTAGTTTTTTACGCGAACTGACCCGAATGATTTTTCCATTCAACCGTGCCGGCTGGCCGCGAATCGCCGTCCACAATTCATCGCAAAACGGATCGTAAACCACGCCAACGATTGTTTTATATTCGACTTGGGACTGGGATCTTTGAACCTTGGATTTGTTTTGCAGCGCAATGGAAACGCACGCGTGCGGAATGCCGTAGGTAAAATTCACGGTGCCATCAATCGGATCAATCACCCACCGCGCGTCCGCTTCCTGATCGCCCGAAAAACCTTCTTCGCCAAAAACCGCCACGGCGGGAAAATCGACCCGCAAAAGTCTTTCGATTAATTTCTGGCAGCGCACATCAAGTTCGAGTTTGATGTCATGCTGCGATTGTTGGTTGATGGTTTTGGTGGCGCGCAAATTTTGCCGCATTAATTTTCCAGCGGCGCGCGCGGCCCGGCTGGCGGAAGCGAGAGATATTTTTTGTTCAAATAATTTCATTAGTCATCCATTCAGCCGTGAGCCATCCCACAGAAACATGAATTAAGAAAGCTGGAAAAAGTTTTTAGCCCAGAAAAATCCTGATTGAATAAACAGCAAATGCGCGGATAGTCGGCGCGCCTCAAATTTTTTAGGCTAAGAGGCGCAGTAATTAATTTTTCGGCGCGAAAATAGAATCGCCGTTTTTGCTGGGTAACCATTTTATTTTATGCGAGCCATTTGGAAAGGATCCATCAGTTTTGGTTTGGTCAATATTCCCGTTGGCCTTTATTCGGCGACTCAACCCGCCCACGAAATTAAATTTCGGCTGTTGCGACAAACCGATTTAAGCCCGGTGCGCTACAAACGAGTAGCGGAAAAAGACAATAAAGAGGTGGATTGGGCCCAAATTGTCAAAGGCTACGAATACGAAAAAGATCATTTTGTAGTCCTCACCGAAAAAGATTATGAGCGCGTGAACATTAAATCCAATCAGACGGTGGATATTCAGGAATTTGTGGAACTGGCCGAAATTGATCCGATGTTTTTTGATCAACCCTATTTTCTCGCGCCGGAAAAAGGGGGCGACAAAGCCTACTCTCTGCTGCGCGAAGCGTTGGAAAAAACCGGCAAAGTCGGCATTGCCAAGGTGGTGATAAAAACACGCGAACATCTGGCGGCCCTCAAACCGCTGGGCCAGGCGCTGGTTTTGGAACTGATGCATTTTGGCGATGAACTGGCTGATCCGAATGATTTGAAATTGCCAGAAAAACAAGCCGCTAAAAAAGAATTGGCCATGGCGCAATCGTTGATCAGCCAAATGACCGACCATTGGGATCCGAAAAAATATTCCGATCAATATCGGGATGCTCTGATGAAAGTGATCGAAGAAAAAATTGAAGCAGGCGGAAAAGAATTGCCAACTCTTAAAACTAAAGCTAAAAAATCTGAAAAGATTATTGATCTAACTTCAGTTTTACAGGCCAGCCTCAACCAAACCGGAAAAAACAAAAAATCCTCCAAAGCCAATGGCGAAAAAAAACAACGCAAAGCGGCGTAGTTTTTCTTTTATGGTTTCTCGCGAGAGCAATACTGAAAAATGTTTCTTTTCAGTTGCATTATTATCGAATATTTCGCTCTAGAAAAATGAAGTTAAAACATTTCCTGATTATCACAGCGCTCGGTTTGCAGACGGACGCTCTTCGGGCCGGCGACGTGGAAGAAATTCGCGCATTAAGAAAACAAATTGAAGAACTGGATCAGAAAGTCAAAATTCTGGAACAGAAAAATCAATTGGAAAATAAAACAACCGCGCCCACCAAGGTCTCCACTCCGATGATCACGGCTGGCGCCGAAGGATTTTCATTTCGATCAGCCGATACAAATTTTGTTTTGAGAATTCGCGGTTATGGCCAATTTGACGGACGTTATTTTCCCAGTTCCGGTCCAGGCCGCGACACCTTTCTGATCCGCCGGTTGCGTCTGGGATTGGAAGGAACGGTTTTCAAATATTACGATTATAAAATCCTCACCGATTTCGGATCGGGCATCACCAGCACGCCGCAAAATAATAGTTTTCTGCAGGACGCTTATCTCAACATTCATTACTGGCCGGAATTTCAATTTCAACTCGGCAAATATAAAGAGCCGGTCAGTTTGGAAGTTTTGCAGTCCGACGCTAATCTTCTTTTTGTCGAACGCGGCTTACCCACTCAACTTGCGCCCAATCGCGATGTCGGGATTGAGATTCATGGTGATCTTTTAAATGACCGATTAAATTATGCGCTCGGAATATTTAATGGCGTCGCCGATGGAGGCAGTGGCGACATCGAAACGGCGGACAACGACAAAGATTTTGCCGGACGAATTTTTGCCCGGCCTTTCAACAAGAATCAAAACGAAGCGTGGCGGGGTATAGGTTTCGGTGTGGGCGGCACTTTTGGACATCAAAACGGCGCCTTGCCGAGCTACTCCACTCCGGGCCGTCAAAAGTTTTTTTCTTATCATTCAGGAACAGGACTCAGTTCCGCGACAGCCAATGTTTCAGCGGCAGGGGAGATTTGGAGAATTGCGCCGCAAGCTCATTATTATTATGGCCCGTTTCAAATTTTCGGAGAATATATCCAATCTTCGCCCACGCTACGACGTGAGGCAGGCGGCGCGCCGCAATTTGTTTCGCTAGACAATCGCGCCTGGAATGTTGCCGCGTCCTATGTTTTGACGGGCGAAAAAAACACCTTTGATCGGCCGCTGCTGGAAAGGCCGTTTAGTCTTCAACAAGGCAATTGGGGCACTTGGGAAATTGCGGCGCGCTACGGAGAATTAACCATGGATCCGCGCGCTTTTCCGCTATTCGCTTCCAATTCCTCGGCTCAGAAAATTACTTCGTGGGGACTGGGGTTAAATTGGTATCTCAACAAAAATGTCAAATTTATGCTGGATTATGAACAAAGTTATTTTAATGGCGGCAGTAAAAAATCCGGTGCGGTGACAGCCCAAGATGAAAAAGCGGTGCTGGCTCGGGCTCAATTCGCGTTTTAATCAGCGAAGAGAAAAAATAATTAGAGGAAAATTAACGGCAAATCTTTCTTTCGAAAAAATTTCCAGAACTGAATTATTAACCAGAGATGAATTTTCCCATTTGACAAGTATCGGCCAAAAAGGTGTGATTCGTCATCGCCGAATTTCCTGGGTTATTTCGGCGCGATAGAATTTGAGCATGAGCGATAACAAAATAAATATTGCGATTATCGGATTGGGATTTGGCGCGGAATTTATTCCCATTTATCAAAGTCATCCCCACACAAATATGTCCGCCATTTGCCAGCGGCGAAAAGAGAAGCTGGACGAAATCGGCAATAAATACGGCATCGAAAAGCGCTTCACCCGTTTTGAAGAATTGCTCAAAGACCCGGACATTCACGCCGTTCATATCAATTCTCCCATTCATCTGCACGCGCCGCAAAGCATCGCCGCATTGAAAGCGGGCAAACATGTCGCCTGCACCGTTCCCGCCGCGACGAGCATTGAAGAATGCAAACAAATTGTTAAAGCCGCGAAAAAAGCTGGAAAAAATTACATGATGATGGAGACGGTGGTTTATTCGCGCGAATTTCTTTTCGTCCGCGAATTGCGCGACACCGGAAAACTTGGGCGCATTCAATTTTTGCGCGGCTCGCATTTGCAAAACATGGATGGCTGGCCCGGTTATTGGGAAGGATTGCCGCCGATGCATTACGCCACGCATTGCATCAGCCCGTGTCTCGCTTTAGTAAAAGGCGAAGCCGATTACGTTTCGTGCATCGGCTCTGGACGAATTGCGGAAAATTTAATTCCGAAATATGGCTCGCCGTTTTCATTTGAGACCGCGCATTTTAAAATTCGCAATCAGGATTTAGGATTTGAAGTCACTCGTTTTCTTTTCAACGCCGCGCGGCAATACACCGAAAGTTTCGATGTCTATGGTGATAAATCTTCCTTTGAATGGCAACTGACCGAGCACGACGATCCGGTAATTCATGTCGGCGAAAAACCGGAAAAAGTTAAAGTGCCTGATTACGCGAAACTGCTGCCCGAGCCGATTCAGCGTTTTACCACTAAAGGCGTCTACGACAAAGAACACGAGCATTTGTCTTTTATCCAAGGCGGCGGCCACGGCGGTTCCCATCCGCATCTGGTTAATGAATTTGTTTCCAGCATAATCGAAAATCGTCCATCGTTTCCCGATGTTTATCAATCGGTCAATTGGACTTGCGCCGGAATTTGCGCGCACGACTCGGCCATGCGCGGGGGAGAAATAATCAAGCTGCCCGATTTCAGAAGTTAAAATTAACCAATTCAAAAATAAAAAAACTATGACTACCGTTGTTGACAACACACCGATTGTGCCCAATGCGAAGCGACTTCTGTGGGCGGGTTTCATGGCGATTCTCGCGGCGGGCGTCGGTTTCGCTATTCGCGGCGGAATTTTCGACAACTGGGCGCGGAGTTTGGATTTACGGGCGCGCAACTCGGCGCCATCGGCGGGGCAGGTTTTAATGGTTTTTGTTTTGGAATTATTATTGGCGGCGTGATCGTGGACAAAATTGGTTATGGAAAATTGGTGGTGGCCGCGTTTATTTTACACATCCTTTCCGCAGTGGTCACTTGCATGGCAACCTCTTCCAATGCCTACAATATGCTTTATGCCGGTATGTTTATTTTTGCGTACGCCAACGGAACTCTCGAAGCGGTAGCAAATCCGCTCGTCGCCACTGTGTTCCCAAATAACCGCACACATTATTTAAATATTTTGCATGCGAGTTGGCCGGCGGGACTCGTTATTGGTTCCGTTCTCGGCTGGATTCTTGACGATAAAATGCATTTGCATTGGAAAATCCAGTTACTGCTTTTCCTCGTAC
>JALYXC010000607.1 GCA_030947315.1 Verrucomicrobiota bacterium
CGAAACCCGGGAGAGCCCGTTGTCATTTCTTGGCCTTCAACTCCCGGCCAGAGTTATCAGGTTCAATTTAAAAATAATGTGGAAGATTCCGAGTGGTTGCAGCTTCCCGGCAATGTGGTGATCATCAACAATACGGGATCCCTCCAAGACTTGTCACCCAATGCGGAACACCGGATTTATCGGGTTGTTGGTTTATAAAAGTGGATGTTATGAATACGAAGGAAAACTCGTTCATCGAAACAGAAATTTACACGACTACCAGTTCTGACTGCCGAAGCGAACGCGCTTTTACTTTTGTTGAGCTGCTGGTGGTGCTCGCAATTATTTCTGCGGGCACTCTCATGGTTTTGTCCGCGATGGCCAAAACAAAAACGAACGGTTCCATGTCGCGTTGCCTGAACAATCTAAAACAACTGGCATCAGCCTGGACAATGTATTCTGCCGATAACAATGGTTCGTTGGTGTCGGCCTACCCATCTTTTGGTGGTTTCACAGCTACATGGTGCAAAGGAAATGCCGCTACCGGTGGTGGGGCAGGGTCTTATATGTACGGCGGAGCAGATCCAGCGGGAATTACAAATGGTCTTCTGTGGCCTTACATCAAATCTCTAAGTGCATACAAATGTCCCGCTGACAATCGAGTATCGTTTCCTGGAAATCCACTTCCGGGACAGCCGATCCTTCGCAATGTTTCCATGAATTCTTATATGGCAGGAAGAAGCTGGGGCGTGACTCCTGCTTTTACAATTACGTTTGGAGGCGCTCGTAATCCAACTACGCCAGTGTTTCTTAAAGAGACGGAAATATCGCGTCCTTCCAGCATCTGGGTTATCCTCGATGAAGATCCGCAAAGCATTAATGATGGCATGTTCCTCGTCGATTTAGGCGGCGGGCAAGGATTTCTCGATTTGCCTTCGCGACTGCATAACAACAGTTACGGAATAAATTTTGCCGATAATCACGTTGAACTTATAAAATTCACCGACTCCAGCAGTATAACCTGGACTCCGGGAGCAACTGTAATAAACAACGATTGGCGAAGACTAACTAATATCACTACAGCTCCGTTAAATTAAAGGAATTCAAAATATTTTCGCGAGAACTCTTTGTGTTCTTGCAAATGTTTAAAAATATTTTTAGTTAATTATCGCAGTATTTGTTTTTTCCGTCACAGCCATCGCATTTTCATCCCAAATGAATTTCACGGCGACCATTTTATTTTTAATGATAGTTCTCACCACCGAAGCCGGCCCGCGCCCTCTCTCGGCCACCAATAATTTTAATTCGACTTTAACCAATTCGCCGCTGAAACAAATTGAGCCGGGTATTTTTGAAATTGGCCAGGTGCGTTTGGATAAGAATAAAAAGAGCATTCAGTTTCCGATCCAAGTCAACATGAATCAGGGAACGATCGAATATCTTCTGGTAACTTCGAGCGGCAAATTACACGAAAGCCTTTTGCGGACGGAAGCCGAGCCGCGTGATATTCATCTGGCCGTTTTGCTTTTGTTCGGCGATGTGGTGACAACCAATTCGGCTGATTCAACCAATATTTACGGCCTCAAGGTCAATTTATTCGTTCAGTGGAAAACAAGAGATGCCGACAAAAAAATTCGCGCGGAAGATTTAATTTTTAATGCGCAAACCAAATCGCCAATGAGTCGCGGCCCTTGGATTTACAATGGCTCGCGCATCGTGGCAGGAACTTTTCTCGCGCAAAGAGATGGTTCAATTATCTCAACCATTGCGGATCCAGACGCTCTGATTAATAATCCGCGCCCTGGCCGCGAGAATGACGATATCTGGCAAGTCAATTCAAACAACGTTCCGCCGCCCGGAACGCCGGGGCAATTGATTGTTAACTTGGAAACAGATAAAATTGAGAAGAAAAAGATCATCGATGAACCTAAAGCTCAATATGAAAAATGATTCGTGTTTGTTCGTGGTCAATTGCTGAGGTAAAATATTTAACCGGATGGAAAATTTTTCATTTCCCTTCAAGTTTCACTTCGGCGTTGTTCTAGCCGTCGGTTTGATTTTTTTTAATTTTGTCGGAGCCGCGGCGATTGACAAACGCCTGCAACCTCCAGAAAAAAATCTTTCGCTTCGTCATGAAACGCAACATGCCATCGAAAAAGGCTTAACTTGGCTTCAGAAAAATCAGGACACAAATGGTTTTTGGTCCACGAGCGATCATCCAGCGATAACCGCTCTGGTATTGATCGCTTTTAAAGGCGATCCATCCGAGCGCTACAAAAAGGAGCCGGAATTTCTGAAAAAAGGTTATGCCTATTTGCTGAATTGCGCGAAGCCCGATGGAAGTATTTGCAAAAAAGAATTAGTAAATTACAACACGTCCGTGTCGGTGATGGCATTATTGGCAGCGCACAAGCCGGAATATAATTCTCTCATTCTGCGGGCGCGAAAATTCCTGATCGGTTCGCAAGTTGATTTGGATGAGCCGGGAAAAGTGGATAATGCTTTTGACGGCGGAATCGGTTACGGCAGCCACTATCAGCATTCAGATATGTCGAACACGCTGCTGGCTTTGGAAGCGCTTTTTTACAGCAAACAGTTGGCGCAAGATAAAAATTGGACGGACGCAAAAGACCTGAACTGGCCGGCGGCGATTCATTTTATTCAAAGTTGCCAAAACCTGCCGAGCCACAACGAAGAAAAATGGGCCTCGGACGATCCGCAAAAC
>JALYXC010000451.1 GCA_030947315.1 Verrucomicrobiota bacterium
GTCTTGAGTCTTGAGTCTTGAGTTGGTCCGGTGACGCAAGACTCAAGACTTTTGACTCCAGACTATTTAGTCGTTCCGTCGCGAGAACTTGCTCCACAATTTCTTCTGCGCGCAAATTTCGTTTGAAACCTTCCAGGCCGCTGGCGCAAAACTTGCAGCCATAAGCGCAGCCTACTTGCGTGGAGACACACAAAGTATGGCGATCGCTTGCTTCGCCAAAAAGCGCGGGATTGGCTGGAATTAAAACGCTTTCGATCATCGCGCCGTCCGCCAGACGCCAGAGAAATTTTTGGGTGGTATCGCGCGAACCTTGTTTGCGAACGAGTTCCAATGTCTGCAATGTGTAATTTTCTTTTAATTTCTCGCGCAATGTTTTTGGCAAATTGGTCATCGCGTCCCACGAAGTTGCGCGGCGGACGTAAAGCCAGTCGAGCAATTGTGGCAGGCGATAAGAAGGCTCGTTCCAGCTTTGAAACTGCATCTGCAATTCCTCAAAGTTTTTTGATTTGATGTCGCCCAGCACAACACCAATTTAAATTAAAAGCTGTCCACTGTCAGCTATCAGCTTTGAGCTATTTCTTCAGATAATATTTCTCGGTATATTCCTGCACCATGCGCCAGGTGTTGAATTGCGGGACGAGCGTAATCATGGCGCGCCGAATTTTTTGAATCCATTGCCGCGGAATTCCGTGCGCGTCCCGATCAAAAAAAGAAGGAATAACTTCTTCCGTCAACGTCTTGTAAAGATTCGTGCTGTCGAGACGATCCTGTTCTTCAATGGAGGAAGGATGCGTATCGCTGCCGATGGAAAAGCCATTGGTGCCGTCGTAACCTTCGCGCCACCAGCCGTCCATAATGCTTAAATTCAAGCAGCCGTGGCAGCTCGCTTTTTGCCCGCTCGTGCCGGAAGCTTCCAGCGGTCGGCGCGGATTATTCAGCCAAATATCGCAACCGGAAATCATTTGCCGCGCCACATGCACATCATAATTTTCAATGAAAACCAGATGTCCCTTCAGTTCGCTAAATCGGCTCAGATGAATGACCCGTTGAATGTACCGTTTGCCTTCATCATCGCGTGGATGCGCTTTACCCGCGAAAATAAATTGAATCGGACGCTGCTGATCGCGAACGAGTTTCACGACATTTTCAAATTGCTCAAAAATTAGTGGCGCGCGTTTATAGGTGGCAAAGCGCCGCGCAAAACCGATGGTCAATGCGTCGGGATTCAGCAATTGATCAAACGCAATAAAATCTCCTTGCGTCAATCGCTGCCCATGCAACAGCAGACTGCGGCGCGCGAATTCAATCAACTCACGTCGCAATTTATAACGCAGCGCCCAGATTTCTTCATCACTGATAAAACTCGGGTCGCCCAAACATTTCCAAAATTCGGCGTTGTTGACATTTTTTTCCCAATGCTCGCCGAGTTTGCGTTTCCAGAATTTTCGCACCGGCCCTTTCATCCAGCCCATCAAATGAATGCCGTTGGTGATATGGCCAATGGGAATCTCAGACAGTTTTTTGTCGGGAAAAAGTCCTTGCCACATGTGGCGGCTGACTTGGCCGTGCAATTCGCTAACGCCATTGGCGGCGCGAGACGTTTTCAAAGCCAGCACCGTAATGCAAAATGGTTCGTACGGATTGACCTGCCCGAGCGTCATCAATTCTTCCATGGATAATTTCAGTTGCTGCTGCAATCTGGTCAGTGCAAAGCCGACTAAATCGCGATTAAAACGATCATGGCCCGCTTCGACGGGAGTGTGCGTTGTGAAAATACATTCTTGTTTGGTCGCGGCAAAAGCGTCTTGAAACGATTTTCCTTGCTTGAGTTTTTCGGCGATCAATTCCAAAACCAGAAAAGCGGCGTGCCCTTCGTTCATGTGAAAAACCGATGGCGCAACGCCCAGCGCGCGCAGCAAACGAACGCCGCCGACACCCAACAAAATTTCCTGCATGATGCGTGTCGTGCTGTCGCCGCCATAAACGCGCAAAGATAAATCGCGAAAACGCGGCTCGTTTTCCGGCCGATTTGTGTCGAGCAAATAAACTGGATTACGCCCGACATTGACACGCCACGCTTGAAAATAAACTTCGTTCAAGGCAATTTCCACCATGCCCACCAGCGGCTCGCCCTGCGCATCCAAAACCTGTTCGATCGGAAGATTTTTTGGATTCAACAAGGTGTAATATTCGGTTTGCCAATTGTCTGGATTAATGGTCTGTTGAAAATATCCTTCACGATAAAACAACGTGATGCCCGCAAAACCGACGTCCAAATCGCTGGCCGATTTGGCATGATCGCCCGCGAGAATTCCCAAGCCGCCCGCCGCGATAGGCAATGTTTCGTGAAAACCGAATTCGGCAGAAAAATAGGCGACCGGATTTTTTTTCAAACCGGGGGCATGTTGATTGCCCCAGGTATTTTGGTCGGTAAGATACGCCTCAAAATTTTTCAGAACTTCGGTGACTCGCCGGGCGAAATC
>JALYXC010000480.1 GCA_030947315.1 Verrucomicrobiota bacterium
GATTTCCGCTGCTGGAGGACGGTGGAATCCGTTGCGCCTGTTCGTTAATTAAATTGATCATGTCGCTCAATAACTCAATGGTTTTCACCTGAGCTTGCGCGGTGATTTTGTCGGTTTGCGGTTTGCCCAAAAGCAATTGCGCTTCCTCCATCGCTTGGCGAGTTTCACCAAAAGGCCGGGCTAAAATTGCCAAACGATTTTCCTTTTCCATTTTTGCCAAATCTTCCGTCAATTTTTTCTGAGTCGAAAAAAGCGAACCGGCGCGCTCCTTAAAATGTTCTTCCTTTTGTTCATCAAGCAAGCGTGTTTGCTGGCGCAGCGTGATTTCTTTTTCGCGTAAACGAAGCAGCGCAATCAATTGTTGTGTCATGTCCTCAGGTTTTTCGCCGCCGGCTCCCGCCTGGCCGTTCGCAGAACTCGAATCTTGTGGCTCAAGTTTATCCGCCCACGCCGCGAAACGCGCCGACCAGTTTGTCAGATGTTTCGTTGCTTCCATCGCCACATTGTCCGCAATCAATCCACGCAGCCGATCCAATTCTTCGGCCGTGCGCGTCTCTTTTATTTCCTGGCTGACTGCATCGTAATTTGTTTTTTGCGTCCGCTCATAAAACCGATTGATTTCGCCCTGCAACAAAACCGATTCCTTTTGCGCCTGGTCCTGCTGGCCGGCCAGCGTTGTATTTAACTTTTGCAATTTTTGCGGCAATTCACTGGGCAATAGTCCGATCGTTTCCGCAAAAACTTTTTGCAGTTGTTCGCCGATCTCATTTTCTGAGGAACCGACTTTCCGCAATCGTTGCGCGAGCGTCAGCGCCTGCAAATCATCCAGGCCTTGATTGACTTTGTTTTGCATTTTCTCCAGAGCCTGCAAAATTTGTTCCTCCTGTTTTTGCGCATCCGCCAGATTTTTTTCCTTCGCTTCGGACTGGCTCGCATTTTGTTGCGCAGATTTTAAATTGTCTGAAGCTTGTTTCATTTCTTGCTGCGAAAGCTGCTTCATTTCCCGCAAATTTTTGGCCCATTTTTGCAACGCTTCTTCGGTGAAGGTTGGATTTTTCAAAGCCTCGCGCAGAGCCTTCATTCCTTCCTGGGCCAATTCTGCGAGTTGTTTGGCGTTGGCTATTTGGTCTTGATTGACCGCGCCAATTTTTTCCGCCATCTCCGTCGCGGAAAGTTTTTTATCCGTTTTTAGTTCGTCAGTTTTTTGCAGAATTTTTTCTTCCAGTCGCGAAACTTCTTCGACGCGCGTGAGTAACGACTCCAACTGTTGCCGCACCAATTCGGCGTGTTGTTCATTGCCCAAAATGTGAATGCGATAAACAGCCGACTCGGCCCGGTCACGGCCCGGAAAAAAGTCGCTGGCGAAAGCTTGCAATTCAACCGATGAATCCGCCGCAATTCCGAAAACGGCAGGATTCCATTGGAAAACTTTTTCAAAATTCTTTTCGCGCGGCGTGGAAGTTTGAACTTTTATTTCGGAAGCGGCGCCTTGCGATTCGCCAGAAGCGCTATTCCAGGTCAATCCCAAATCACGCACGCCAAAATCATCTCGCGCTTCGGTTTTAATTTTTAAAACATCGCTGAAAAGCATCACCGCGTCGCGCGGCAATTCCGGCAGAGTCGGACTGGGCGGCGCATCTTTTTGCGATTGAACGGCCAATGTCCACGGCGTCGAATTGCTCAAGCCCAAATTGTCCCGCCAGGAAAAAGCGATTTTAAAATTTCCTTCCCGCTTTAAAAAATCAGTGGAGAATTCATCGCCTTCGATTTTTAACGGCGCAAAATTTTTATCGGCAATTTGGATTTGTCCGCTCCTGAGAGCGCGGCTGATTTTCCCGTGAAAGACAACCCGGCTTCCTTCCAGTAAGTGCAATGTTCCATTTTGAACGATTTGATTGGTGAGCGGATATTTTAAATAGTCGGGCCATTGAATGGTGGCCGATAATTGTTCCAGAGAAGGACGATAATTCGGCGCAATGAGAATTTCTTTTTGCGCATCGCCAATTTTAATTTTTAAAATATCATTTTGCAGTCGCGCCGGAATTTGGAAAACGGCTTTATTTTTTTGCACGGGACTTTCGAGGCGGGTGTGTTTTTGAAATTGAGCGGTCGCGCGCGACGGTTTCCAAAAGGAGCGATAGCGAACGTCGGCGCTGAGGCTAAAATTTTCGCCATGCGGGACAATTAGTTTGGTTGGTAAATTTTCGATGTTCACCAAAGTGTAGCGGGGAATCGTGGCGCCCGGCGCGAGCCAGCGAGTCAAAACATTCCAACTCGCGGCCGGAAAAAAAATTCCGAGCAACAACAAAATTCCGAGCAAGCCACTGGCTGCGACCATAAGTTTTTTTGTTAGGCGCACCTCAACGGCTTCTCGAAAATCGAATTTTTCCGCTTCGGTTGCGACTTGTTGAATGGCGGCGCGATATAATTCCGGCGAAAAGTTTGGCGCATGTTTTTGTTCGGTGGATAGTTCAACAATCCCCAGCAACCGGTCACCCAGGCGGCGGAATTTTTTTTGCGTTAGATTAGCCAATGCGCGCAAATCGCGACGTTTAAAAACCCAGTTTTTTGTCCACTGATAACTCGTAAAAATAAAACAAGCCAATCCAGCGAGAGCCATAATTGTCCGCAACCAAACCGGCGAATCCCACAGCCGATCGGAGAAAAAAAGAACCAGATAACAGAGGCCAGAACCGATCAGCGCCCCACTAACCGCCGCGACAGTTTCCATTTTCCAGAGACGCCGCTGCAAGTCTGCGAATTTTTGGCGCAAACTTTCCGGCAAATCCACGGTGGAGTTATGCTGGGGATGATCCATTGAAAAAATTGTATACTAAGACAATTAGAATGCGCTATTAATGCGGCGAGTCAAATTCCATCCATCTGGTCGAAGCGTCACCCGAACAGGTGAGAAAAAGCGGCAGTCTCGGTAACTTTCTCGAATAATCACCTGTTATGGCGATAACCAAGCTACTTCAATTTTTTTAGGCTGACATCTAAACCGCAATTTAAAAACATTTACATTTTATGAAAAAAATTCTTTGCCAAACTTTTATAGCCAGCTTGCTGGTATTTTCGGCTACAACGGAAATTCAAGCAGCTACACAATATTGGGATTTAAATGGCGCCACACCAGGCGCGGGCGCTACTCCTGACGGCTTCTGGGACACGAACACTGCCAATTGGAATTCTCTTAGCGACGGATCGGGACCCGTGGCGGTTTGGACAAATAGTAATAACGCGCGATTTGCCGCGGGCGCTGACGCAGTCAATCCTTATACCGTTACCGTCGGGACTATCACGTTAGGTCAAATCGGTTTGAAAGAAGGAGCGGCGGTTACTTTTAATGGAGGCCAGTTGACTTTCAATCACGCGGCGGGAGGAACTTCAATTTTAACGGGCGTCAATGGAATTCCTACTACGGCTGTTATTAATTCTCATATCTGGAACGGCAGGTTTTAAAGTGGCGAGGAACACCGGTTTATCCAACGTGGTTACTCTGGGAAATTCAGCTAACAATTTCTCGGGCGGCTTTACAATCGGCGTTGATAACACCGTCATCACCAGTGCAGCCAATGTCATTCCGCTGGCCAACATCGTCACAGATGACGGCGCTTGGAATCTCAACGGCAATAATCAATTGGTAAATGCGCTTTCAGGCGCTGGCTCAATTGATCTTGGTTCGGGAACACTAACGATTTCCAATAACAGTTCGAGTAAAACTTTTTCAGGAAGTATCACCGGCAGCGGGGGATTGGTCAAAGGCCCGGGAACTTCTTCCCAGACATTGAGCGGGAGCAGCACTTTTTCCGGCGGGATTTCGATTACGGGTGGAACTCTTTATTTCCAGACCAATGGAAATGGCAGCACGATCGTCGGAGCGGCTGGAACCGGCCCGCTTACCATAGCC
>JALYXC010000612.1 GCA_030947315.1 Verrucomicrobiota bacterium
TGAAGCGGGATGTTTTTAAAAAAATCATGCCGCTGCAAACCGGCTACAAACAATATGGCCAAAGCGGATTGGTGGTTTCGGATTGGTTTCAAAATATCGGCCAATGCGCGGATGAAATGGCCGTCGTCCGTTCGCTCTGGACCAACGATAACGACCACGGCGCCCAGTTGACTTTTCATACAGGCCGCCATATTCGCGACGGCGCGCTGCCGACCATTGGATCGTGGGTCAGTTACGGGCTGGGTTCGATGAACGAAAATTTGCCCGAATTTGTCGTGATCGGCGAACCGTCGGCGCCCTGTTGTGGCGGACAATCTGTGCACGGCTCAGGTTATCTCGGCCCGGAATATGCCGGCGTGCGCATCGAAGTGGATCCGGAAAAACCGCTCGCGTTTATTCAGCCCGCGGATGCAACGATGTCGCGCGAAGAAGAGGAAAAAAATTTCAGTTTGCTCGGGAAATTAAATCGCCTCGCGGGAATTAAATATCCCGAAGATAAATATCTTCAGGCGCGAATGAAATCCTACGAACTCGCTTTCCAAATGCAGACCGCCATTCCTGACACGCTCGGCTTGAAAAACGAAACTGAGGAAACGCAAAAACTTTACGGCCTGGACAAGCCTGAGACCAAAACTTTTGGCCAGCAATGTTTGGTGGCGCGGCGGCTCGCGGAACGCGGTGTCCGTTTCGTGCAACTTTATCATGGCGGAACAGGCAATGCGGGCGGCTGGGATTCGCACGCGGAAATTAAAGCTGGCCACGGCAAACTTTCCGGGCAAGTAGATCAGCCCATCGCTGGACTTTTGCGCGACCTGAAACAGCGCGGGATGCTCGACGATACGCTGGTCGTTTGGGGAACTGAATTTGGCCGAACCCCCGGCGCCGAGTTTAGCGGTGATACCATGGGAACCGGGCGCGATCATCATCCACACGGATTTTGCGCGTGGCTGGCTGGCGCAGGAATCAAAGGCGGTGTTGTGCACGGTGCGACGGACGAACTTGGTTTTCACGCGATCGAGAATCGTCATTTCGTCACCGATATTCACGCCACCGTGGCGAAGTTAGTTGGACTGGACACCCGCAAACTGGAAGTGCCTGGATTCAAACGTCTCGATATAGATCATGGCGAACCGATAAAAGAAATTCTAACCTAGGGAAACCGAAAAACCGGTAGAGCCCGCCTCGGTATATGTCTCTAAAAATGGCAATTGAGCGAGCTGCCCCTGACGAGGCGTTCCCTGAAAAGTTCGTTGGGAAAGAGTTGACCACTTTTGACATACTTACGAAGGCCTAAGAATGTTTGTGAGAATTACTTCGATGAAGGCGCGTGACGATGAGTGAACATTAGGGCTTGCCAATGATTCAAATTCTGTTTTAAATTGCGCATCCTATCAGGAAAATATTATGGAAAAGACTCTCATCTGGAGTTTTGTCGCGCAGTTTTTTGCTGTGGTGGTATGTCTTCAAATAACAGGATGCCAAAAATCCGAAAATGTTCCTGCTCTTAAAAAAGAGTTAGCAAGCGCGAAAATCCAAAAAGGTAATTTCCAAAATGAAATCTCTGAATTGGCATCAAATATTAAGAGTGCAAACCAAAGTTGGAAACGAGAGGTAGAACGGCAAAATTGTATTGGTCGATTGAAAGTAATTGACGCTGCGAAACAAGTGTGGGCGATAAGGTTTCGTAAAAAGGCAGAAGATATTCCGACCGAACTAGAGTTATCAACTTCAACTAAACCTTTCCCGCTCTGTCCTGCAAACGGAAGTCTTAAAATTGGAGCGGTTAGTGAGTTGCCGCGCTGCTCAATAGGGGGTCACGAAATCGTGTTTGGCTACGTTGATGGGTTTAGAGGGGTATCAAATATTTTGCCTACAATCGCGGTCGGTCCAAAACCACAGGATATCACGGATGCTGACGCATCAGAGTATGGTTCCGCTTCCGTTAAAGATAACACGTATGATACAAAGGACAGCGTGTTCGCCTATGGTGCATCGAAAGGCATAGCATTGATAAACGCTCAGGCGCAATTGCCAGCAGGAGCGCAGGTAACAGGAACCGATTTTGCCAAAGGAGGCCAATACTCTAATCCTCGAGGGTGGAAATGTAAAATTTACTACACAAAACCTTGGCACAAATAGCATGAAGACTCTTAACTTATTAGGACGGCAAAGATATAATCGGCGGATTTTCGCCGCTGCATTTTTGACAACTATTACCTGTCTGCAAATCACAGGATGCCAGAAATCAGAAAGCGTGGAGAGTCTTAAGTCAGAATTAACCAAACTAAAATCAGAAAACTCTCAATTTAAAATCGAGATTACTCAATTGAACCTGTGGGATGAGGAAGTGAATCAAAAAGGAGGACAAGAAGCCCAACGGCAAACTTGCATTGGTGATTTGAAAGCAATTGACGCCGCCAAACAAATGTGGGCAATGAAAGGTTACAAAAAGGCAAAAGATATTCCAACTGAGGCTGAGTTGTCGTTGCTTATCAACTCATTCCCCGTTTGTCCTGCAAGAGGGACTGTCGAAATTGGAGCCGTGAATGACTTGCCCCGATGTTCCGTCGCAGGGCATGAAATAACGTCTGGTTACGCTAACCTTTTCAGGGGGATGTCTAATAACGTTGGGCCAATTGGTGCAAGGCCGCAAGTTTCCCAAACAGGCCAATCTTCCGTCCGCTATGGATTGGATACTATGAAAAGCACACCGACAAAAAGCACTGAAGAAATCCTGAAACAAATGCATGTCGAAAGTCACGCCAATCTGGTATCCGCGCATGATATCTCCAAAGG
>JALYXC010000527.1 GCA_030947315.1 Verrucomicrobiota bacterium
GGATAAACAAGACAGCACCCACTGGCAAAATTTCCTCGACTGCGTGAAGAGTCGGCAAACCCCTCGCTCAGGAATCGAATCAATGGCCAAAACGACAATGCTTTGTCATCTCGGAAACATTTCTTACGAAACCGGCAAAACCCTTCATTGGAACGCAAAAAAGCAGGACGTAGAAAATCACAACGACGTGAAAAATTGCCTTTCCTACGAACGCGAATATCGCAAACCGTGGAAATTGAAAATGTATAAAGCTTAAAACAAAGGTGAATATTTACGAAGAATTGGAATGGCGTGGTTTGATTGCCGATTGCACTGACACGCCCGAATTAACCAAACGTCTCAGCGCAAATCCAATTGCACTTTACGCTGGTTTTGATCCCACAGCAGATTCCTTGCACGTTGGAAATCTCGTGCCGCTCCTCGCTCTGCGGCGTTTTCAAAATTGGGGTCATCGTCCCATTGCTCTGGCTGGCGGTGCGACCGGTTCCATCGGTGATCCGAGTGGCAAAACTCAAGAGCGCCAGTTGCTCACGCGCGAAATTCTCGACAACAATATTGTTTCGGTGAAAGAGCAACTAAAACGCCTGCTCGATTTTGAAACGCAAACCAATCCCGCGCGCCTCGTTGATAACGCGACTTGGACTGCGCCGATCAGCTATCTCGATTTTCTCCGCGACATCGGAAAACATTTCTCGGTCAACATGATGGTCGCCAAGGAAAGTGTTCGCGCCCGCATGGAAGATCGCGACGCTGGGATCAGCTACACCGAATTCAGTTACATGCTTTTACAGGCGTTTGATTTTTATCATTTGCGGAAAGAGTTTAATTGTGAACTGCAAATCGGCGGCAGCGATCAATGGGGCAACATCACGGCGGGAATTGACCTTTGCCGCAAAAAACTCGGCGCTCATGTTTTTGGTTTGACACTTCCACTCATCACCAATGCTGATGGATCAAAATTCGGCAAGACCGAAGCGGGTGCCATCTGGCTCGATCCAAAACGAACCAGCGTTTACAAATTTTACCAGTTCTGGATTCGCACCGACGACCGTGATGTCGTTCGTTATTTAAAATATTTTACGTTTTTATCGGAGGAAGAAATTGAAGCGCTGGAAAAAGCTCACACCGAAAATCCGGGCGCTCGTGTCGCGCACAACGCTTTGGCGAAAGCGGCGACTGATTTGATTCACGGCGAAAACGCCACGGCGGAAGCAGTTCGCGCCAGTGAAATTTTGTTCGGCGGCGAACTCGCGGGCATTTCAGAAAATACTTTCAACGACATCGTGGGCGAAGTTCCGACCAAAGAAATTGAAAAATCGCAACTCGAAGGCGCTGGAATTTCATTGGCGGATTTAATTGTTCATTCCGGTTTGTGTCCCTCGAAAGGCCAGGCGCGAAAAGACATCGAAGGCGGCGGAGTCTATTTAAACAACGTCCGGGAAACAAATTTCCAAAGCGCCGTTGTCACAAACGATTTACTTTTCGCCAAACATCTTTTGGTGCGCAAAGGAAAACGAAATTACGTGGTGGTGACCGCGAAATAATTACTTCGCCAAAACTTCTTTCACCAGCCGGTCATCGCCATCATTCGGCGCGGGTTTTAAACCGAGCGTGGCGCAAAGCAAATTATAGATGTGAACATTTTCAAACGGCTTGAGCGTGACGCCATGGCGAAATGCCGGGCCGGACGCAATAAACGTTGCGCCCATGGAATCCAGTTCGGGATCGAAGCCGTGCGTGGCTTTGTTACTCATCGAGTTTTTAGTGCTCAAATACCAGCCATCGTCGGCAACTAAAATCACCGGAGGAATGCGTTTGTTCTCCGTGAAGTGATAGCGTGGCGGCATATTTTCTTTTCGATAAACGTGGAAATTTTTTTCTTTCGCTTTAAACGCATCATAAAGCGCATCCACCTTTCCATTTAACGGACGCAACCCGGCTAACGCGCCGGAAAAATCGATCTGCACTTTTTCCAAGTCAACAAAATCCGCGAGGGCAATCATACGATCCGTGCTGATTTCTTTCATGCCGTGGTCGGAAACGATCACCAGATTCGCGATGTCATCCAGTTTGCGATGATGAAGACCAGCGACCAATTGACCAATCGCGTCATCCACCTGCTTCACTGCCTCCGCCATTTTTGGCGAGTCCGGCCCGTCGTGATGACCTGCGGTGTCCATGTGATGAAAATAAGCGACTAAAAGATTCGCGCGTTTTTCCACAGGTTGATGGAGCCATTTCAAAACCTGTTGGATGCAATCAGACGGAGTTGGATCTTTTTCAAAAGGTCTGAATTCAGTCGGCAACACGTCCGCCATTTTTACACCGGTTCCTGGCCAGAAAAGGCAATCCGCTCTCAAACCTTGTTTCACCGCCGTTACCCAAATCGGTTCGCCACTCCACCAAAACGCGTCCTCCGGTTTGTATTTATTGAACGCGAAAAATGCGTTGCGTTCGGGATCGTAAAAATTGTTGTGAATCACGCCGTGATGTTCCGGTCGCAAGCCGGTGACAATCGTTTGATGATTCGGAAAGGTCATCGTCGGAAATACCGGAATTAACTTTTCCGCATGAACGCCTTCCGCCGCAAGTTTCATCAAATTGGTCGGCTTGAACTTCTGCAAATAATCCGCGCGAAATGCATCAATCGACGCAAGAATCAAAATCCGGTCGCGCGGTTCAATGGTTACTGCGGAAGCGATTCGCAGCGTGAGCATTAAGAAAACCACACTGCTGTAAACCCAAAGCATTCGGCGAAATTTATTTTTCATATGCATTTTATTATGACCAGTGATTTTGCTGATTGCGAGTGTTGTTACAGCGACAAGAAGGAATCTTGCAAACCGCTCGCACCACCGTTAAATATTATCTGTGACAACGACGA
>JALYXC010000531.1 GCA_030947315.1 Verrucomicrobiota bacterium
AAATCCTAATCTCGCCGGAAAGCTCGCGCGAAATTTTGGTCATGTGAATGGTTTTGCCGAAGGAACTGACGGCGCAGTTTTTATGGCGGGAATGGTCAGCCTCGCTTTTTCTGAAACGGATCCGAAAACCATCGTGCGCAAGGCGGCGAAATTAATTCATCCCGATTCGCCGTATCGAAAAATGCTCGACGAAATTATCGCGATGGCTGACAGCGGAAAATCGGCACAGGAAATTGCCGACGCCATCGAAGACCGCTGGCACATCGAATATCCATGGACGAACAATGCGATTCCCAACGGGGGCATTGCGGCGCTCGGTGTTTGGTTTGGCGAAGGCGATTTTTTGAAAACGGTGAATATCGTTTATCGCGCGGCTGATTTTACCGACGCCGATTGCAATGCCGCGAATGCCGCTGCGGTTATTAGCGCAATGCACGGAATGAAATGTTTGCCCAAACATTTGGTCGAACCGTTGCACGACCGGATCGTCGGCGACGAAATGGGCAAAGTGAAATTGACGCCGCCGGTGGATGAAAAAATTTCCGACCTCGCCAAACGCACCGTAGCCATTGGCGAAAAATTTATTTTAGCAAATGAGGGAAATATTTCCGGCGACGAAATTTCCATTTCGATTCAACCGATCGCGACGCAATCCGCGGAACTTTTTGCCCTCGCGGACTTGATGGAATTTTGGAATCCGGAATGGAAACTGGAACGCGCCGGTTTTGGCGGCACGGTCGGCGGATCCGGAAATCTTCGCGGCGTCACTTTTCTTGAGAACGGTGTTCTGGCGACATGGCCGCGCGATCCGGTTCGCGGTGTCGTGCTGCGGCGCGAGTTGAAACTCAACCAAAAATCTTCGCTGACATTTCAAGCGGGCGTGGATGCTGGACGCGCCTGGGAATTGGAAGTGTACGCCGATAATAAACGCGTTTTTAAGAAGCTGATTGATGGCGGCGAGGAACACAACGGCGAGCGAAAATGGGAGGAAATTAAAATCGATTTAGAAAATTTTGCCGCAGAAAAAATCCAGTTGCGCCTTTATCAAAGAATTTTGCTGGCGAATAAAATTCCCGGCAACGCCTACTGGAAATCATTGCGCGTCGAATAATTGCAGTGATTTTCTGAAGTAGCAAAATCTTGAAAATTTTTTCTTGATTAGGGTTGAATTCGTGATAAAAATTATCGCATGAAACCTTTTAAATCCTATCTGGCTCTCGCTCTTTGTCTCGGCAGTATCCTTCTGGCATTTCGGTTCACGCTGCCAATGTTTTTTGGACCAACGGTATCGGAAACTGGGACAATCCCGCCAATTGGAACACCGGAACAAATCCCGCTCCGGTGGATGCGGCTTTTATTAATAATGGAGGAACAGCGGTCATTGACAGCCTGCAAGCCATAACAACACAGTTTGTTATTCTCGGAGCCACCAATGGAGACACCGGCAACCTGAGTATGACGGGTGGTTCGCTCACCACGAGTTCCGATATTCGAATTGGAAACAATGTAACCGTGACCGGCGTTGGAACGGTCGGGGGCACAGGTTTAATTGATCAGTCGGGCGGAGCCATTACCCTGACTGGCGGCAACGTGAATATCGGATTTGGCGATACTGCCGTTGGCACTTATAATATTTCGGGCGGCTCGCTTTTGGTTAATGTTGGCGGCATTTTAGCGGTAGGAAATCGTGGCTCAGGAATCGTGAACCAAACTGGCGGATCAATTTATGTCCGTAACACCGCCGGAAATGCTCAAGTGAATCTCGGACGCAACGGCGCATTTTCGACGATTACCACTCCTCCAAATCCAGGCAAATCGTCGGGCCAGTACACTCTTTCTGCGGGAGATCTAACGGTCGCTTCTATTCGTTATGGGAATGCGATCGGCGCGGTGGGCGCTTCTACAAACGTGTTCAACCTACAAGGAACCGGATTGCTGACGGTGAGCAATATTATAGTCATCAACACCAATGCAGCGAACAGCTTTAATTTTTCCGGCGGAACACTCACCGCGCTTTCTATCGGAATGTCGTTGACCAACACGGGTGGAAAACTGAGTCCAGCTTCCTTGTCTTTTGGCGGCGGCGGTGTAGCGCCAACCAATGCGGCGGCGGTCGTGACATCTCCGATTGGCGTGACGACTTTTCTCGGCGCAAACGGATACAACCAGGGACCCGGTGGAATTCTGGCTATTGATCTGGCTACTAACGGAAACGATTTTGTGAGCATTGGAACCAACGGCGCCGCTATTCTGGCCGGCACCATTTCTCTTACGCTCCTCAATAATTTTGACCCGGCGCCGGGAAGCATTTTTGATATTCTCACAGCGGGATCGATTGCGAACGCCGCCACGGTCCTCGGCCAGACTCCGAGCGGTTTCGGATTTGATCCGAGCATTGTTTCAGGCGGAAGCGGTCAACTCTTACGCCTGACGGTTGTGCCCGAGCCAGGAACTTTTGTGTTGTTTGGTTTGTCCGCGCTGGGTTTTGTTTTTCGAGGGCGGTTGGGCCGCAAACCCGCTATTAAATAAGCACGCTTCAGTCAGGATTTTAATAGAAGAAAAATCACTACACGGCTGCGGGAAAAATTTTCTGCGCAACGAATCCTTTTGAATTAGATAAACTGTCGAAGTCAGCTCCGGCGAAATCTCCCCGGTTTGTCAGCGGTAAAATCCTTGTAATTTATTGGACACTTAAAGGGACATGTCCCCGTTTAAGTCACCGGCCAAAAAGAACAGGCTAGGTAAAAAAATCAAACATCTATAACCCGTTTTACTTCATCGAAATCAGCTTCAAAAGCGAATCACCAAAAACCAAAGCAAATTATCCGCAAATTAAGCCTGAATTAATTTCCGCCCATCTGGCACGAGGTTTGCGGAAGTTATGAGTTGGTTGTTAAAATAAAATGTGCCAGCGATGAGTTTATGGCGGAAGTTAACCCGCAAAATCATTTCAGAAATTTTTAATTATTCTCATGGGAAAAAATATAAAACGATGGTCTATCAGTCTTTTGCTTTTTGCAAAGCTGCTGCTTCCGGCATTTTCCGTCACCACGATTTCATCGTTTCCCGTCAGCAATCGCGGCTGGCACATGGGCACGCTGGCGGTGGGAAATCTCGATAACAATCCGCAACTCGAAATCGTGGTGCCGTATCGCGACCAGGATGGAGATTGGTTTATAGACGCATTTAGATGGAACGGTGCGCACATCGCCGGTTTTCCATACGCCAGCGGTCACGATGAAATGAATGTTTCGCCGACTCTTTACGATTTGGATGGTGATGGAAAAATGGAAATTATTTTCATGCGCGGCAACAACATCGTCGCGCTGCGCGGAAATGGATCCGTGATGTGGTCGAGCACCATCAATTCTTACAACTACATTCCGCAAGGCGGTTTTCAGGCGATGACTTATGGATTTTATATGACGGATAATCCGGGTGTATTTCGACCACAACTTCCGCCCACCGCTGTTTTTTCTTCGCAATTTTCTTCACCGATCGTGGCGGATTTTAATGGCTACGGCGTCAAGGAAATCGCGACCGGATGGAAAATTGATCCGGATCCGTATGGCTTTGTGCAGGAT
>JALYXC010000557.1 GCA_030947315.1 Verrucomicrobiota bacterium
CCCTTTCGGCTTTCGCAGATCAATCCGCTCGTTACGCTTCCAGTCTGCCGGATTTTCTCGCGGCGGTTTCTCCGTCGAAACTTCCTTTCCTCTACGAATCCACTGGCGTCGAAACTTTCTTTCGCGACGAACGCGATCCGGAACCACGCTCGCGTCACGTCTTCAGGTTCCATCGCCCGGAAACACTTGCTGAATTGCTTTCCTGTTCCGCAACGTTGCGAAAGCGGTTGCAAAGTTTTCCGCCACTCCCGACGAACGGCATGCGTAATTGCCAGATTGAAGCGATCACAAATCTGGAAAAATCTTTCGCATCCGCTCATCCGCGCGCACTGATTCAAATGGCCACGGGCGCGGGCAAGACTTACACGGCGTGCGCCTTCACTTATCGCCTGATTAAAAATGCGAATGCCAAACGCATCCTCTTTCTCGTGGATCGTTCCAATCTTGGTCGGCAGGCTAAGGGTGAGTTCGATCAGTTCGTCACGCCGGACACTGGTCGAAAGTTCACCGAGCTTTACAACGTCCAGCACCTCACCTCGAACAAACTGGACGACGTTTCGCGCGTCACCATTTGCACGATTCAACGGCTCTACTCAATGTTGCGCGGCGAAGAATTGCCCGAGGATGCCGATGAACTTTCCACTTACGAAATCAGCACAGCCGATTCACGACCCAAAGATGTTGCCTACAATCCTGCCATTCCCATTGAAGCCTTTGACTTCATCATCACTGATGAATGTCATCGCTCCATTTACGGACTCTGGCGGCAGGTGCTCGAATATTTTGATGCTTTTCTCATCGGCCTCACCGCCACTCCCTCGAAACAGACCATCGGTTTCTTCAATCAGAATCTCGTCACCGAATACAATCACGAACGCGCCGTGGCCGATGGGGTGAATGTCGGTTACGAAGTTTATCGCATCAAAACGCAGGTCACCGAGACCGGCGGCAAAGTCGAAAAAGGTTTTTACGTCGATAAACGCAACAAGCTCGACCGCTCGAAGCGCTGGGAACAACTCGATGAAGACCTCAGCTACATCGCGCAGGAACTCGACCGCTCCGTCGTTGTTCCATCGCAAATCCGCACCGTGCTTTCCGCATTCAAAGAAGCGTTGTTCACCGAACTTTTTCCCGGACGCACGCTCGTTCCCAAGACGCTTATTTTTGCGAAAGACGATTCCCACGCCGAGGACATCGTTCATATCTGCCGCGAGGTATTTGGACGCGGAAATGATTTTTGCAAAAAAATCACCTACATGGCGAAGCATCCTGAAACCGGCAAGCCCGCGAAGTGCGAGGAACTCATCCAACAATTCCGCACCTCGCCGCAGCTCCGCATCGCCGTGACCGTGGACATGATTGCCACCGGTACCGACATCAAGCCGCTCGAATGTCTTTTATTTCTGCGCGACATCCGTAGCCGCGTTTATTTCGAGCAAATGAAAGGTCGCGGCACGCGCGTTCTCACGCCGACCGATTTGCAGGCCGTCTCCGGCGAAGATGCGCGCGCCAAAACTCATTTCGTCATCGTGGATGCCGTGGGCGTTTGCGAAAGCGACAAGACCGATTCCCGTCCGCTGGAGAAAAAGCCGACCGTCGCTTTTCCGCAACTGTTGCTCGGCGTCGCGCTTGGCAAACGCGATGAAGATACGCTCACCACTTTGGCCGGACGACTGGCCCGCCTCGACCGCGAATTTACTCCCGCGCAAAAGAAAGAAATTCAAAACATCAGCGGCAAAACACTTTCTGAAATGTCCGCCACACTTTTGCGCTCGATTGACCCCGACGTTATTGCAGAAAAAGCGACCGGAAAACCGGGCGCATCGCCCGCCGAAGTTGCGCCGGAAAAATTTGAAGCGGCGAAACAACAACTGGTTCTCGCAGCCTGCGCGCCCTTCGACCAACCCGCGCTCCGCGACACGCTCGTCAAACTCAAGCAACAGAACGAGCAGACCATTGATACTGTCACCGCTGATGTTGTGTTGTCCCAGGGATTCGATGCCGCCGCGAAGGAGAAGGCCAGTGCGCTCCTGAAATCGTTCCGCGACTACATCGAGCAGCACAAGGCCGAGATTACCGCGCTGCAAATTCTTTACAGCCGTCCCTACCAACAACGGCTGACCGAAAGCATGTTGAAAGAATTGGAAGCGAAGTTGAAAGAACCTTTCGGCAACGACCCGGTGAATACCTTGTGGCGGGCATTTGAATTGAACGGTGGGGCGAGCGTCCCCGCGAGCCGTCGGGCGTCCGAAGATACGGCTCGTCAGGAGCCTCGCCCCACCAAGTCAGTCACACATCGTTTCGCCGACCTCGTCGCCCTCGTTCGTTTCGCGTTGGAACAACAACCCGTCCTCGCGCCCTTCTCCGATTCCGTCTCCGAACGTTTCAACGAATGGCTCATGGACAAAGCCAAGTCTGGCAGTGCCTTCACGCCTGAACAACTCGCGTGGCTAAACCTCATCCGCGACCACATCGCCACCAGCCTGAGCATTGAACCGGACGATTTGGAACTCTCACCCTTCAACCAGCGCGGCGGCTTGGGCAAAGCGCATCAAATCTTCGGCAATAATCTTCCCGCTCTGTTGGATGAATTAAACACCGTTCTCGCCGCATGAAACCGAACACATCAAATTTGATGTAGCCAATAAATGCAATTCACCGTAGAGTTTTATGAAACGGATGGCGGTCGTTGTCCGGTTCGCGAGTTTCTGTTGGAACTGAAGACCAGCGATCCAGATGATTTCGCCGCAGTGGCGTCCGGACTCGCGAAATTGCGCAACCGCGAATATATCACCGCGAGCCGTTGTCCAAAGCGCTCAGCGGCGGGTTGTTTGAATTGCGCCATGTCGGCAAACTGAACACCCGCGTCCTGTGGTTCTTTGTGAAAGGTCGCCGCATCATTGCGGTACATGGCATCCGCAACAAAGGTCAGGCGATTCCGGCGCACGACCTCAACACTGCGCGGGAACGGATGCGCAACTGGAATGAAAGGAATGTTTTATGAGCAAGACGAATTTTGATCTTTTTTTGGAAGAGCAACTCCGCGACTCGGATTT
>JALYXC010000563.1 GCA_030947315.1 Verrucomicrobiota bacterium
GCAGAAATTCTAACTCCGCCATTGTCTTCGATAATGGCCCCGCTTATTTTCGTCGGGTTAGAAAAACAAAAAATAATTATCGAATAAACATTTAACAAATCATTTCGCGTAGCTTCGGCTGCTGTCCGTAACGAAACCTCGGAAATTTCGACACAAGACACAGCGCTTGAGGTGCGCCCCGACTGGGGCGCATGAAAGCGTTCTCTTGTGGGCCCTCCGAGGTGCCTGTTGCGGGACGTAAGTAAATGCGTCCCATTTTTCTTTCAGGCACCAGAGTTCCCACAGAGACAGTCACCAAACAGGGCTGATTCGCGCGCGAGCGAAGAAGCCTATGTCTTTCAATTCCAGACTCACAGACTTGCTCAAAAAAGATCCGCGATTCGTGGACGATGATGGCGAACTGCTCATTGCTGCGGTGCAAGACCGCGCGTGGAAAATTGATCACGATCTCGTCAAGCTGTTGCTTGCCGACAAGGAAATCAAAGCCAAGTTCTTTGACGAAATTGCCGGGCATTGGGTTTTCAACCTGAACACGTTTATCGAATACGTCTCGCAAAAGAATTTTCTCGATAACTCATACACGCGGTTTCGCAACCACATTGGGCTGACAATCGGCGACAAGTATTTGCGAGAGCGCGGCGACGTGTCGCTGGCGTGGCCATACAAAGACACGGTGTTGGAAGGTGGGCAGACGAAGGAAGATGAGAAGCGAAAAGAAATCTTCTTCAATGAAGTGCTGGCGGAGGACGAAATCACCAGACTGCACGCCCCGAAGGTTTTGACCGGCTTTGTGCGATTTACAGCGAAGGCCAAACAGCTAGTGAAGGATTTCAAGCGTGATGAGAATGGTGTCATCCGTGAGAACTTGATCGTGAAGGGGAACAACCTGCTTGCACTGCATAGTTTGAAGGTATTGTTTGGTGGAACGGTAAAGTTGATTTTCCTCGACCCACCATACAATACGGACAACGACTCGTTTAGGTATAACGACAGTTTCAATCATTCTACATGGCTGACTTTCATGAAAAACCGGTTGGAAGTTGCCGCAAGCCTCCTTTCCAGAGATGGTGCGATTTTCGTCCAGTGCGATGACCAAGAGCAGGCTTATCTAAGAGTTTTGTTAGATGAAGTATTCGGACGCGAGAATTTTCTAAATACAATCTCTATCAAGGTGAAAGTTGCGGGTGTCAGCGGCAGCCACGAAGGTCGAAGCCTCGGAAATAATGTCGAATACATTCATTTCTATGCGGTGGAAAAAAATGAGTTCTATTTGGCTGGAAACATCCAGAAAAAACAGGAGTTAATGTCGTTTATCGAGGACTACAAAAAAGCCTCGAAAAGTTGGAAATACACAAGTGTCATGGTCTCGATGGATAAAGGAAAATACGTCAAGTCGATACTCGATGGCTCTGGAGCCGAAATTAAAGTGTTTCGACATCGTGCGTATAAAATTCAGTCCGTGCAAGAGGTTGCCGACAACGATTTCAGGGGCGATCTAAAAAAGTCCTATTATAAGAACATCAAGAAGGTCTTCAGAACAACGAACGCGCAAAGCTCTATTCGTGCCCGTGTTATGAAGGAGACGGCTGATATTGATGCTTCGTTGATCAGCATCGAATACGTCCCAAGATCAGGCAAGAATAAAGGGAAGTTGACAAGGCAATATTACAAAGACGAAGGCAGAAATTTAATAACTTGGCTGGCGGATACCGTGGAAAAAAGCGGTGATGAAATTCTAAAGGCCGATGATCCAGGTAATCTATGGGACAATATCCAATACAACAACTTGACCCACGAAGGTGGTGTAGAATTTCCCAACGGAAAGAAGCCGGAGAAACTGATTGAGAACATTCTGACTTTAGCAACAGAACCCAAAGACATAGTGCTGGATTTCTTCGTTGGAAGTGGAACGACTGCGGCAGTTGCTCATAAAACGGGACGACAGTATATCGGCATCGAGCAGTTGGATTACGGGAAGAACGATAGCATTACCCGCCTTCGTAACGTCATCAAGGGCGATGACTCGGGCATATCAAAATCAGTCAACTGGAATGGCGGAGGCGAGTTCATTTCCTGCGAACTGATGAAATACAACGAAGCCTTCATGGAACGCATAGAAACCGCGAAGACCAGCAATGCGTTGGTTGCAATCTGGCAGGAAATGGCCGAAGGCTCGTTTTTGAATTGGTATGTGAACCCACAGATTCCAGACGAGGCCATCAAGGATTTTGAAGCCATCGGCAAGGACGAGGATGGCTTGAAAAAGCAAAAGCGTTTGCTCGCCCAACTGCTCGACAAGAACCAGCTATACGTGAATCTGTCCGAGATTGACGATGTGCAGTTCAAGGTGAGTGCAGAAGAAGGCGTTGAACAAGGCTTTCTACGGCGAGGCATACAATGGCTGACCAGTTTCTTTACGAGCAATTGAACGCCGTTTCTGGCATGGGATTCCTGAAAATGGAAATCCCACAATCCGTGTCGCTGAATCTGAACCCCAAGTTCGAATTGCGGCCATACCAGATCGAGGCGTTCGCCCGCTTCTTGCACTGCCACAAGAACGATTTTCCCGGCAAGGTGTATCCGTTGTATTTCATGTTCAACATGGCGACGGGCAGCGGGAAGACGCTCATCATGGCGGGGCTGATTCTGTATCTCTACGAACTGGGTTACCGGAATTTCCTGTTCTTCGTGAATTCCACGAACATCATTCAAAAGACGAAGGACAATTTCCTGAATCCGCAGTCGTCCAAGTTTCTATTCTCTCCGGACATTGTAATCGGCAACCGCCATGTGCGGGTTTCGACGGTCGAGAATTTTGAAGGCGTCAATTCGAACGACATCAACATCTGCTTCACCACGATCCACAAGTTGCACATTGACCTGACGGCGGAAAAAGAGAACGCCATCACGTTCGAGGATTTCCGCAAGCACAAGGTTGTCCTGATTGCCGACGAGGCGCATCACTTGAACGTCCAGACGACAAGCGACGAGGAGTTGTTTGAGAATTGGGAAAACACGGTCGAACGAATCTTCAAACAAAACGAGGACAATGTTCTGCTCGAATTCACTGCCACGGTGGATTATACAACGCCTGCGGTCGTGGACAAATACCGGAACAAGGTCATCATCCGTTACGACCTGCAACAATACCGGAACGACAGGTTCTCCAAAGATGTCATGATCGTGCAATCTGACTTTGGTTTGGAGGAGCGCATACTTCAGGCGTTGATTCTGAGCCAATACAAACAAGAAGTGGCGGCGAAGCATCGCATCAATCTGAAGCCCGTGATTTTATTGAAGGCGCAGCGCACTATCGCGCAGTCGCATGAGAACAAAGCGAACTTCCACAAATTGATTGCCGACCTCACGGCGAAGCAGATTGCCAAAGTCCGCAAGTCCGACATCGCGGTCATTCAACGCGCCTTTCAATTCTTCGCCGAAAACAACATTACCGACGGCCAACTCGTGGAACGTCTTAAACGGGATTTTCACGAAGATTTTTGTTTGTCAGTCAACGAGGAGGGCGAGAAGGAGCAATACCAGCTTTTGCTGAACTCGCTCGAAGACCGCACCAATCGCATCCGGGCGATTTTCGCCGTCCAGAAACTCAACGAGGGTTGGGATGTGCTCAACCTGTTTGACGTCGTGCGTTGTTACGAAGCCCGCGATACCGGGCGGCAGACAATCGGTAAAACCACGGTCTCGGAAGCGCAGTTGATCGGACGCGGTGCGCGGTATTTCCCGTTCGTCTTGCCGAAAAACAATGACCGTTTCCGTCGCAAGTTTGACGGCGACATGGGCGACGAATTGCGTGTGCTGGAAGAACTGCATTATCACAGCATCAATGACTTTCGCTACATTTACGAAATCCGCGCCGCCCTGGTCGAGCAGGGCATGATGGACGAGGAAACAGTCGAAAGACCGCTAAAGCTGAAGGATGATTTCAAGAAGACGCCATTCTACAAGTTCGGCGTCATCTATACGAACGAGCGGCTGGAAAATGATTATCAGCAAGTCAAATCGCTTGCGGATATGGGCGTGAAGAAACGGAATTACGTTCACACCATCGCCACAGGCCACGGTGGTGAG
>JALYXC010000622.1 GCA_030947315.1 Verrucomicrobiota bacterium
CTTTAATGGTTCCACCGGCGCCGGCAATGGCCGAAACCAGCGTCATTTTTTCTACGTAAGGAAGTTGCTTGGGTTGAGCCAGCGCGCCCATGGTATAAATTTCGCGGGCCGTGGCGCCTGGCAGATAAACAAAATCGTCCGGTTGCAAATAAATATTTTGGGAGAGATCGCCTTCTTTGAGAAGCCGTTGAAAATCAATGGGCAGCATTTTTCCCTGGCGAATAATAAAACTGCGCCGCAAATCGGCTAGTTCTTCACCGAGGGAAGCGAGCGTTTCGCGGTTGTTGCCGGAAAAATTGAGCGTGCCGCCGCCCAAGGAAAGCGCTTCCAATAAGGTCATTGGCGCCGTCATGGGATAAACGCCCGGGGTTTGAAATCGCCCCAAGAGCCAGATGCGTTTGCTTTCCACGCCGCGCAAAGTAATGGCGACGAGCGGTGTCTGGCGGATGTATTTCGAGAGTTCTTTTTCGATTAAATCCCGCGTTTGGTTAAGCGTCAATCCCCAGACATCCAGTCCGGGCAATAAACTAAAATAAATTTTTCCATCCGGCCCGACACTGGTCGAAACGCGGCTCGATTGGAATTCGGCGGAGTTCGGATCGGCTACCTTGGGATCATTAAGGATTTCAATTTCCAATTTATCGCCGGGGCCCAGGGTGAATTCATTGGTGGGCATTTGCAGCCATTCTTTATGAACGCGATTGGTAAAAGCCACCGTTTGAAACTGATTGGTCGCTGACTGGAGAGCGAGCGGACGTGGCTCAAATCGCGGGCCGGGATGTTGACATCCGACCAAAATCAAAGTGAAGCCGAGCAGCGCAAGTATAAATTGTTTTTTCATAAACCAAAAAAATCACATCGGATTACGGCCGTGGAATAATCGCAGAGCGAATAATGGGACCGACGTTTTGTCCCGTCCAGGTGGTCACAGCCGATTGAATAAACGCGGTCGCCGCCAAATCGAGCAATTCTTCCGCTTTGATAAACGGACGGGAACTGACATAAATAATATCTTTGGGTTGCAATTTAAAATCAGGCGCGCGCCCATCCAAGATCGCTTTGGTATCCACGACAAATGTTTCCGGTTTGTTGAGCGAACCCCGCACGACCAGCACTCGCGACTTGTAAGCCCGATCGCTAAAACCGCCTCGATCAGAAATGGCCGCAATCAACGAAGTCCCGCCCGTATGCGTGGTCACGCCGGGTCCTCTGACTTCGCCCACCACATACACTTCCTTCAAGGCCGCCGACGGAAAATATAAATAATCATTTGGTTCAATCGGAATATTTTGGGACAAGTCGCCTTGAAAAAGTTTTTCAAAATCAATCGCCATTCGTTTTCCGTCGCGGATCAAAAAACTGCGGGACAAATCGGCGAAGTCAATGCTGTTGCGGTCGAGCATTCCCGTTTCCAAACCTTTGGCGCGGGCCAGAGCTTCAATAATGGTCAACGGCCGGTCCAAAACAAAAACGCCCTTATTCATCACTTTGCCGAGCACATAATATTTTTTACTGTTGAACGTCACCGGCTGAATGGTGGTGCGCGGCATGGTGTAATATTTGGAAAGTTCATCGTCCAGTTTTTGGCGCAATTCATCCACCGTCAAACCAGTGGCCATGACGCCGTTGGCCTGTAAATAATTGATTCGCCCATCGGGGCCGACGGCGACATCGGTTTTATTCAAATTGGTTTCGCCAAAAAAACCGAGGTTCAAAATATCGCCGGGGCCAAGAGTGAGATGTTGCTGCCAGGCCGCGCGACGCAGTGGCGAAGCCGAAAACGAAAAATTGGTCGTGGACGCAACGATCCGAGCCGTGTTAGTAGGCGCAGGCCGAACGGGGACCGGAGTCGCTCTCGCGGGGGCCGGAATCGGTCTAGAATTTCTAAACGGCGGAATCGGTTGCGCTGAATTGGGCTGCGCTTGCACGGAGGAAAAACTCAATCCGATCATCAGCGCCGTCGCACCGAACCAACGCGAAAATTGACTTCGCCAAAATGAATTGGGTTCATGATTCAAAACGGTTCCGACCAGATTGCAGCCGGCGTGGCGCAATGTTTCAAAATGTTCACGGGTTTCTTTCATGCTTACTTTTCCACTGTCGGCCAGCCAAATGACTTGCGGCAATTTTTCCGCCAGTAAAATGGATTCAGCCTGGGTCGCTGGTGGAAGTTCCACAAGCAAAACGAGGTTTTCAATTTTCTGCCAATGATCCAATGCCGATTGCCATTGCTTGCGCCGTTCCAAGTTCCACGCCCAACCAGGCAGCGGGATGTGAACGACCGGATGCGGATTATTCGGATCATTGAGTTGCTGGGTGACTTGCGCGGGGAAAGCCAGGACATTCGGAGCGAGCGCTGAACTAATTTCCGGATTAGCCGGCTCGTGCGGATGAATCGCTGGTTCCGGCGTGGATTGCGTAGCGACAGTCAAAACGCGCAAGCCGCGCTGATTAGCCGTGTGAACGAGCAATTTGATCCAAGTCGAGCGCCCTTCGCCGTGATGCGCGGAAATAAATCCGCAAACAATTCCGTGACTTTGGCTCGCGGTTAATTTGCCTTTCATGATCGTCCAGGTGCGAAAGGCCCAATTATTTTTTTCCGTCTCGCTCATTTGATTGAGATCGCCCAAGGCGCCGAGTAGCGGCAAATCAGTCACGCGCAACAAATCAGCAATCGTTTTAATCCGATCGTCTAAAATTTCGCAAACTACAATAAATCCGGCCATGATGAACATTCCGAAAAGCGCACCGGCCATTCCCAACAAAACACTTTTTTTCAAGGGACTGATGATCGTAACGCGATCCAGAGTGGCCGGAGCAAAGACTCGAAAATAGCCCACGGGTTTTTCTTTATAAAACTCCGCTTCGCGCTGGCGGTTGGCGAAGGTCGCGCGCATATTTTCGTACGATTGCAATTTTCCCCTGAGCATGGCGTAGCCCTGACCGGTTTTGGAAAGCCCACTTAACTGTTCGCGTTTTTTCTGGTGAAGTTCCTGAAGTTTTTCCAATTCTATTTCCAGTGATTTTTTGAGGCCCTGTGCTTGCGCAAGATTCACATAAATCAAATCTGCCGCCGGACTGCCGGTCATTCGTTGGTTGGGGGAATTAGTCGCATTCGCAATTTGTTTTTCGAGATTCTGAATTTCCTTCCTTTTACGTTGCACAAAGGGAGTAATCTCGGTGTATTTGAGGAGTAATGCTTCCAAATCATTTTTGGCGATTTGCAATTTTTCGGCGAGCGGATTTCGCACTGCTAACTCGCGTTGGAGCGTTTCGATCTTTGCATCTTGGGAAGCCAAAGCAATCCGCGTGTTTTCCAATTTTAAATCAAGGTCCGTGTATTGCGCGGCAATCGTTTTAGTTTGCTCATCTGCTCCCACAATTTTGGCTTCGGGCGATAACGCCGTCAGTTCTTTATTGATCTCGGTGATATTACGTTCGATTACGGACGCCCGATTGGTCAGCGCTTTGCTCACTTCGTCCGCCTCGTGCGCCTGCAATTCCCTGGTAAATTGCACTAATTCATTCGCGTAAAGATTGATCAGATTAACGGCGTCCGCGGGCTTTTTGGGACTGGATAAATAAACTGTAATCAATTCACTTTCCAATTCCGGCTTCCAGCGCAGGCTCCCATAAAGTTTCGGGCCAGAAATATGAGGATTGGATTTTGCCGAAGCGCGTTTAAAAATTTCCGGCGATTTCAATAAACTAAGAAGCGTTGGCTCGCTCAGTTGTTGCGGCTTAAAAGTATCCCCGCCTTCACTGGCGCGAAAAAGAGTCGGCACTTCCTGACGCACCAGTTGCATACCGACCACCGGTTTTTGCCGGAAGACAGGCCACATAAACCCAAGGAGTCCCAAAGCTAAACCGGGCACCGCCCACCACAGCCATTTTCGTTTTAAGGCATCCAACAGACGCACCAGATCAAAAGGCAATCGCCGCATTTTTTCTTCTTCAGTCAACACTTCGGAAAATCTCAGAAAACGGCGCGAGGTTTTTTTGCGGGAACGATGCTGCGGACGCGATTGTTCTTCAAAATCAGTTTCTTCATCCTCCAGAGACGAAGCCGGATCAGCGGTCTCATCAAAGGGATCATTTTTTTCCCGAGCTTTTCGGAGGTTAAATTGCGTATTCTCTCTCATGGAACTTTCAACTTTGCCTGAGTCTCAGACACAGGGCGAGCGTTTTCGTTGGATTTTAGCCGCAGTCTATTTTAGAAACAAGCCGTTTTCCCATAAAAATTTGCCGTCACCAGCATTATTTTCCCAAATAGAAATGGAATCGAGCAAATCTCCCGGCGTGGTTTTTCCGACACAGGTCAAATTAATTCAAAGAAAATTCCGTTTTAAACTTTTAACGATCTTTCAAAAATCGCTGAACCTCGTTGTGATGGCCAATCAGTTCAAAGACTAATGCATTACGAGTATGTGCGAAAACCAAGCGATCTTTCAATCCAACTCGAATTTCAAAATAATCATTTCGCAATTTGCGTATTCCAATTCCTTTATGTAAATGTGGTTGACCCATAGTGTTCTGGGCTTCAGCGATTTTTTCACCGATTTCCCGGCGCTCCTTGGAAGTTCTGGAACGAATTTCTTTGAGCACACTGTGATGAAAACGGATTTCCTTCACACGAGATTTTTTGGATCAAATTTTCCTTGGAACGTGACGTATTTTTCTTTTTTTTGTCGCGCTTCCATTTTTTTTCCAAACCGTTCCCATTCTTCCGGGGTGACGCCGTATTCCTGAAAAAGATAACTCTGTTCCCATGAAACAACTTCCACCGGCTTGAGTTGAATAATTTCGTTGCCGGAAATTATTCCGATATCTTCGCCTTTTTTAACTTTTTCCAAAACCACGGAAAGATTGGCACGAGCTTCCGTGATGGTCAGCGTCTTCATATCGGCTCTTTATCGCACATTAAGCGTCCCATTACAAGCAGCGATTCCAACGGATAAATTTTATTTTCCTAAACAAAACTGGCTGAAAATGGAGTCGAGCAAATCCTCCGTCGTGGTCTTTCCGACGATTTCTCCCACCGCGTTGACGGCAATCCGCAAATCCATGGCGGCGAGTTCCAGCGTTTCGCCGAGCCGAAGCGAATCAATGGTTTGGCGCGTGGCCACGCGCGCGCGATGCAAAGCGTCTTGATGGCGGGCGTTAATCATTACTTGCAACATTTCCGCTTTGATTTCGCCGGACCAAACCAGATTTTTTATCGCCTCTTTTAATTCTTCGATTCCCTTTCCGCTCAGACAGCAAACGGCAACCGAGTTGATA
>JALYXC010000026.1 GCA_030947315.1 Verrucomicrobiota bacterium
GCCCAGCACGGCTCAAAGGATTAGAAATGGGGAGAGCTGGAATTACGAATAAGTTTCCTCACGCCCGCTTTCTTTTCACAGGAATTTCACGAAAATCCTCGACCCTTGCGTTTATTCCAATTCAAGCTAAGGACGAAAAGGCGGCGCTGGAGTTCGTGGAAAAGAACTTAGCTCATTAAGCATCTTCAAATGAAAGGTTCGGCAGTTTCTTTTTAAAACGTCACCCGGAAAAACTATGGAACTGGCTTTTTACTTCAGTCCATAGGTCAATAGCGTCTCGAATTTTGTTTAGCCCAGGAATCGCGCAGGGAAACGGTTCGGTTAAAAACTTTTGGGCCTTCGCTTTCATCCGCATCCAAACAGAAATATCCGAGCCGCTCGAATTGATAGTGAACATTCATTTTTGCGTGAGCCAAGCTCGGCTCAAGTTGGCAATCGGTCACAATTTCCAGTGAAGTAGGATTGAGAAATGTTTTGAAATCGCGCTCTTCTGCGTCGGGCTGTTCCACCGTAAAAAGCCGATCGTATAAACGAACTTCCGCATTAATGGCCTGCGCGGCGCTGACCCAATGAATCGTTCCTTTAATTTTACGGCCCGCGGTGGCGCCGCCGCTTTTGGAATCGGGATCAATCGCGCAATGCAATTCCACAATTTCGCCGTGAGCATCTTTGACGACATTTTCGCATTTAATAATGTAAGCGTAGCGCAATCGAACTTCCTTTCCCGGCGATAACCGAAAAAATTTTGCGGGCGGATTTTCCATAAAATCATCGCGCTCAATATAAATTATTTTTGAGAATGGAATTTTGCGAGCGCCGGCGCTGGTATCTTCGGGATTGTTAATCGCTTCCAATTCTTCAATCTGGTTTTCCGGATAGTTGGTCAACACCACTTTGAGGGGGCGCAAGACGGCCATGACACGAAGAGCGCGTTGGTTCAAATCTTCGCGAATGCTGTGTTCGAGCAAAGCCACATCGGTCAGGCCGTTATATTTGGTCACGCCGATGCGCGCACAGAAATGCCGAAGCGCTTCCGGCGTCACGCCACGACGGCGCAGTCCTGCTAGAGTCGGCAAACGCGGATCGTCCCAACCAGTCATGAGATTTTCCTCCACAAGTTGCAGGAGCTTTCGTTTGCTCATCACGGTGTAGCTGAGATTGAGCCGCGCAAATTCGATTTGTTGCGGATGACACGGCGTTTTCAGCGCGTCGAGAATCCAATCGTAAAGCGGGCGATGCACTTCAAATTCCAGCGTGCAGATCGAATGCGTAATTCCTTCAATCGAATCAGACAAACAATGCGCAAAATCGTAAATCGGATAAATGCGCCAGGCCTCGCCGGTGCGATGATGCGGCACATTGCGAATCCGATAAAGCGCCGGATCGCGCAAATGAATATTGGGCGACGCCATGTCAATTTTGGCGCGCAAAGTTTTTGCGCCGTCGGAAAATTCGCCCGCGCGCATTCGCGAAAATAAATCGAGATTTTCGGCCACGGACCGATTTCGATATGGACTTTTCTTTCCGGGAACGGTGGGCGCGCCGCGAAATTCGATCAGTTCTTCAGCGGTTAAATCGCAAACGTAAGCCTTTTCGAGTTTGATCAATTCAACGGCGTAATTAAAAAGTTTTTCAAAATAATCTGAAGCGAAAAAAATATTCTGGCCCCAATCAAAGCCAAGCCAGCGCACGTCTGCCTGAATGGAGTCGACATATTCGATCTCTTCCCGCGCGGGATTTGTATCGTCAAAACGCAAATGACAAACTCCATTATTTTCCGCGGCGATCCCGAAATTCAGGCAAATGGATTTGGCATGGCCAATGTGAAGATAACCATTCGGCTCCGGCGGAAAACGAGTCACGACCTTGCCGCCGTGCTTTCCGGTTTTGCTATCTTCAGCCACCATGTCGCGAATAAAATCGGAGGTAGGCTTGTCGGCAGAAGCAAAATTTTCGTTTGTCATAAATTAATTCTTAAGAACGCGGATTACGCGGATTAGGCGGATTTGAATTTGGATTTGAATTCGTCTGAACGACTCTTTTCCATTGTAAAGAAGGAGCGCCGAAATTAATAACCAGGCCAACCGCTAATCCGGTCGTCTTCAAATAATTAATCATTTGGGCTTCTTCAATTGCGCCCAATTTTGCAATCGCTTTCAAATCAACGACAACTGTTTCTCCTATAATTAAATCAGGAATATAAGGACGTTTTAGAACAACTCCTTTGTAGAAAACGCGAAACGGTTTTTGGCGAACAAAGAGAAGCTTTTGTAAATTTAGTTCCAACTCAATCGCATCCTGATAAATCGCTTCCAGAAAACCACATCCCAATTCATTATGAACTTCCATCGCGACACCGATAATCCGCCCGGTCAATTCTTTATGAAGCAATTCCATTTGTGTTTCCTCAATCCGCGTAATCCGCGTAATCCGCGGTAAAAATTATCCGCAAGAATTTAACGCGTCAACAAACCAAACTGGCGCGGCAATCTTTTGGTTTTATTTCACGCGCGCTGACAATGAAAAATTCCTTCTTCGCCCGATTTGCTGATCCATTGATCGAGTGTGGCT
>JALYXC010000028.1 GCA_030947315.1 Verrucomicrobiota bacterium
AGCCAGAGCGACGCGCAACCATCGGCTATTTTCATCGTGTCCCAGCAACATCATCGCGGTGCGGCTGGTTTCGGCTAATTGAGATAAAAATTCAGTTTGGCCAACAAAAGAAAGGCCGGTGCGCAAAACGGCTTTCTTATTTAATGGCGCCGTGACCATCGCGCTGATTTCTTTGCGCAAGCAACGTTGCGCGGCGTCTGTCAACCACGCAATCGCCGCGCCAGCCGAGGCCGCGCTGCCTTGTTCCAATTCTGGAGGAAGCGGTTTGGGCAACGGATCATGCACAAAAAATCTGCCCTTTTGATTTTTATTTTCGAAAAGTTGGAGGGGGAGATTTATTTTCATCTGTTTGTTCAGATCACAAAGCCGCTTCCAATCTCCTACAAGCAAGTAGCGGGATTCATCTCTGCTCGCTAGTGCCGCCAGCGCTTTGAGCGTGACTTCGAAACCGATTCCAGTGACATCACCGCATGAGACGCCGATCATAAAAATGTCGAATAGGAATTATGAATGCGAATTTAAAAACAGTGATTTTTTTGCCCATTGAAATTCGTAATTCAAACAGTCGCATTTAGTAGTAGCGAACGAACGATTTATTTTTCAGGCGGTCAATCCATTTCTTTTGCAATCGCGCATGTTCCTGCGTTTTTAATCGCGCTTCGATCTCTGCGCGCACTTCCGGCAAGGGCTTCAGATGCGCCGCGCGCTTGTCCTCGACCAGCATTAAATAACACGCCTCCGGCAAATCAATCACTTTGCTGCGTTGGCCGGCTTGCAGCGAAAAGGCCGCGTCGGCCAATTCTTTTTTGAAATAAGAACGCTCAATCCAACCGCGGTCACCGCCCTGCGCCCGTTGCGAACCTTCCGAATAAATAGAAGCCATTTCTGCAAAAGGCGTGCCTGCTTCGATTTTATTTAAAATTTCCTGCGCCAATTTTTTTGTCGTTTCGGGATTGTCTGTATCTTTATTTAAAACGATCATGCGCAGTTTGATCTGATCGCCCAACTTAAATTCGTTTCGGTTCTGCGCGTAATACGCTTCAATTTTGTGCGGCGAAATTAAAATTTTTTCCGATGAAATATTTTTGCGGGTCAATTCCTCCACAATAATTTGTTCGCGCTGTTCTTTGCGAAAAGTTTCATAAGTAATGCCTTGCGCTTGCAAAGTTTTGGTCAGGGTGGCGCGGTCGCCAAAATTGCGGCGAATTCTCTCGCGCAGCACGTCATCCACAATGCTTTCGGGCAATTGATAACCCGCCGTTTTAAACTCATTGAGAATTAATTGGCGCGCGACCAGTTCCTCAATTTTTTCGGTGCGGATCTGCTGGATTTTTTGCTGCAAAATTTCCGGCTGATCGCCGTATTGAGTTTGCAACAAATCCACCAGGGGCGCAATGGTCTGCTCCACTTCCTGATAAGTAATCACGGCATCATTGACGATGGCATAAATCCCATTGGCCAACTCGGCTCTGGAATACGCGCCGAAAAAAAATAAAATTCCCGCGATAAAAAAAAGGAAAAAATTTCTCATCAATCAATGGCATTGTAGACAATGTTCAAGGGACAGGTCAAGGATGGGAAAGCACTTTGGAATTCGACCGGTTTTTCAACGAAAGTTTAAGAGAAAATATTAATTCCCGTAACTAACCGAACCGATATTGGCGGAACTGATCAGATGCAGTCTTTTGCCGTCATCTACGATCACAGTTTTTTGTGATTCTGAAATCATGGCGCACTCAGGATGTTTTATAATTATTTGCTCGGCGCTATTGGTTTTAACCAACAGGGACTTGAACGGTTTTTAAAGCAAACCATTACGAATAGTTTCCGTTTTCATAATTTATTCTCGCGCCACGTTCGTTGAATCCAGGAATTTTTCAATTCTATTTTGAGCCAATTTTTATTCGGCTTGAATGGTCAAGAAATTTCGTAATCGCGTGGCGGTTGGTTTTTTGGTTGCTGAAATTTAGCGGTGAGAATAGCAGAAAATTATTTTGCAAGTTTCATCTCCATAGGCGTCTGGCGCGTTATTCCAAAAATAAATTGCTGACCGGAATAAAAAAATTCGCACATCTCGATGTTCTCAAAAGCAATTCCGCCGGGAATCGATTGCCGGGATTTCCAATAGGTGTAACGAGCGTTCGCCACGCCTTCCAGAGTTTCGCGGTAAGTTCCTTTTTTCTTTTTCCAATATTGCGTCACCTTCTCACCGTCGTAAAACCAACGTCGGGAATCACCCAATGGAAAAATTACCGCCGGATTTTTTTCATCGGTCGTGGCTGCCAACACCACATCGCCATCAGCCGTGCGACGCAGTTGTTCCAACGGAAAATGAGTCGCGGGCGCGAATTCCACTCCGCGATAATCGGGATAAAGTTCGCGGCTGCTCACGACTTTATCCTTGAGCCAAAGCTGGCGGAGGCGGGCGAAATTACCCATCGTCGCGGTGAGAATGCAAAATTCCATCGGCGCGCTGTCGTTCTCAGAATGAATGGTCAATTGCAATTCATCGGGCGCATCGCTGCGCTGCGACAAGGTCAGGAAAACATGCGCGCCGTTGTCAAACTTTTCCACGCGCACGATCACGTCCAACTGTTCCACGCCGCCGCCGAGCTTGGAAATTTTTCCGGGATTGAGAATGCCCTTTGATTTCGGAGTGTCGTCCAGCCAGAATCTTTTTCCGGGATCGCCGTCGAGTTTGCTGCGTTCCAATTCGCTGTAGCCTTTTTTGCCGTTCACGATTGGTTCGACCGCGATGTAGTTGATGAGACTGTAGCCGCCTTTTTCCAACACGGGATAGCCAACGCGGATCAAACCGCGCGGCCCGTTTTTCCCTCGATGAAAACCAAACGGGTGCAGGGCGAATTGCAGTCCGCTTTGAAGGCCCCAGACGGGTTCGTTCGTCGTCAGGCCGGCGCGAATCCAATCGGCGGAGCGGACTTCGAGGGTGGAGACGAAGAAAAAAAGAAGGAGGAAACCCGAAATCCGAATCCACGAAATCCGAAAGAAATCCGAAAGCCGAAATCCGCGATGCTCCATCGGCGTAAGGTGAAAAAATTTTGCGATCATCAAAGCGACGGAATTAGGTTCGGGCTTCGGATTTCTTTCGGATTTCGGCCTTCGGATTTTAATTGGGGAGCGCGGAGCAAAACCCCGCGCTCCGCCAACATTAATTCCCCGTGCAGATCACCCCGCCGCCATTGCCCACCGCCGTGTTGCCGAAGTAACCAAAATTCGTCACCGGATAAGTGAGCCGTTTCTTCACCGCGCACCCTTCGTTGTAACTGATGTTTTGATTGTTATAGACCGTAACGCCGTCGCAACCGCAGCAGACGTTGTTCTGGAATTTGATCCCGTCGAATCCGTTGTAATCAATCGTGTTGTTGTGGATTTGCGCGCCGTTGGAAGCGTCGATGCCGATCCCGCCCACGCCGCGATGCGCCTTGTTGTTCAAATGAATCCAGTTGTTGAACACCTGGCAATTGTGCGTGCCGACATCGATGGTCAATCCTTCCGCGCCGTTCTCATACATCTGGCAATCGCGCACCGTTCCGTCGCTGTGCGCGAATTGCGAAATGCCGACGATGTAATTGTAATACGCCTTGCAGCCCTGGATGACGTTGTGATTGCAATGATCGATCAACAAACCGCTGTGCCCGCTGTTGCGGAAAGTGGAATTGATAATCAAATTCGCGCTTCCAAAAACGCGCATGTCCGGTTCGGGCCGGTTGCCGCCGTCGATGTAAAGATTGTCGTAGGTCGAGCTGGTGGAGTTCACGTCGATGCAGGAAACATTGCCGCTTTTTCGGATGACGTTGCCGTTATCTCCGCGGATGGTGATGCCGTTTTTATTCGCGTTGACGGTGCCGGACAAATAGTGATCGCCGCTCTGAACCACGATGGTATCGCCGCTGACGGATTGATTGACCAGGCTTTGAAAGAGCGCGGTCTGATCGGAACCGCTCCCCGCCAAATATCGTGTGGTGGCGGAACTATTAAAAGCCACGGCGATCATCGCGAGGCAGGTCAGAACAATTTGTTTGAATAATATTTTCATAGTTTTGTTTTTGTTTTTTTGTGGATGTGTTTGTTGTTTGGGAAATTATTTTCTGCAAATTCCGTCTGAAATCCGAAGCTCGAACACTTTTGCTACCGCTTTTGGTGAAAGCGTTCACGCCATGATTAACAGCTATTTCGGTTCTCGGTCTTCTGATTTTGCTCAACCCCACTTCATGCTGGGACGACGGATCGCTTCCAGGCACTGCTTCACGTCCATCGAGCGACGGGCTTCCAAATCCCATGTGTTGCATCGGTCGCGCCAGATTTTTGCCTCGGCGGGCGGCGGGGAAAATGGTTTTCCATGCGGAACGTTTTGTCCGATCAACAACGCCAAGTAGCCGTCCATCCCGAAAGAGTTTGATTGGTGCAACAACTGCGCGCCCGCCACCACGCTCGGTCCATTCTCCAAATAAAAATCCACCAGAAATTTCGCGCCGTGCAATTGCGTCTCATTGCGGCAGGCGCGCCAGAACGGCGTGTCCAGCCGCGTGTTGAATTGGTAATGCACGGCCAGAAAATCCCGGATGTCGTCCCAGGCCCGCGCATTAAAATCGTTGTAAAGTTGGATGAGCGTCGGGGTCGGCGCGCACAAGCTGTCTATGAGCGAATCGGCCAGCGTGCTCGATTCGACGCTGATGACCTGGAGCGAAGTGGCTTCCAGCGGTTCGACGAAACCGGCTGCGTTGCCGATGCCGACGACGTTATCTACCCAGAATCGCTGATAACGGCCCGCACGAAATTTCACGATGCGCGGTTCGTTGGCGATCCGTGGATTTTTGCGCAACAATTCCGCGCGGGCATTGTCGTCGCTGATGAATTTCGACGAATAAACGTAGCCGCGGTTGATCCAAGTTTCGTGTTCGATCTGCCAGCACCAGCCGGCGTCCATTGTCTCGGCGACGGTGTAAGGTTTGATCCGTTCGTCTGTGCGCGGCCAGCCGCCAATGACCGCGCGGTCGCAGAAAAGAGAATCGTTGTAACTGAGAAACGGTTCGTTCAAGGCGCGTCCGAGCAATTCGCTGCGAAATCCAGAAGCGTCCACGAATAAATCCGCCGTGATCCGTTCACCTTTTTCCGTGATGAGCGCCGCGATACCTTGCGCTCCGCGTTCGGGCGTCACTGTGGCATCAATAACTTCGACGCCGAAACTGCGCGAGATTTTTTCCAGCCAGCCGACGAGCTTTGTGTTCTCAATATGGAACGCGTGGTGATTATGAAATTCGGGAAGTCCATCGGCGCGGCGCGGAAACGCCCGGTCATGCGCCATGAGCGCGGAGATGCGTCCGGCGATGAGCGGTTCGCTTGCGCAAAAAAAACCGTTATTGCGCGAAAGTTCCGGGTAACGGTGTTGAAATTCATAGGCGAACGTGTAGAAAAATTCCCGGCGCGGTCCCCAAAGAAATTTGATGCCGAGTTTCCAGGTCGGTTTAGCCTCAGTATAAAACTGTTGCGGCTTAAGTTTCAGATATTCAAAAAAATGCCGGGGAAACGCCGCTGTCGTTCCCTCGCCTACACCAATGACGCCAATGTCGGGGCTGCGAATCACGCGAATGTTCAAATGCGGCAGTTTGCGTTTGAGTGTGAGCGCAACCATGAATCCGGCGCTGCCTCCGCCGAGAATGGCCACGTTTTGAATCAGTTTAGACGGCATGAAACAAAGTTTAGTTACGGTTTCCGAAGGCGGAAGAATTTATTTCCCGCGCTGACGGGGAGCGTGACTTGCAAGTTGCTGCCGTTGGTGTTGGGCGCATTGGTGACCGCTTGCCAGATTGTGTTCGTATTGAGAAGCGCCGTCGCTTGCTGAAGAGTGTAATCATTCGCCGATAAAGGATACGAAATGGTGACCTGATTCGGAGCCGAGAGGATGATTTGCAGAGTAACTCCACCATTGAAATTCGGTCCACCCGCGAAACTGGCGGCCGCCCGCGCCGGCGTCATCGCGCCATCCCAAATGCGGAATTCGTCATAAATACCCTTGAAGAATGGGTCTCCTCCATAC
>JALYXC010000091.1 GCA_030947315.1 Verrucomicrobiota bacterium
CGCGCAAGATTTAAAAAACCGGATGAAGGCCATGCAAAAATCCGCCGCCCAAATTCAACAACACAGTCCCGAAGTGCAGAAACGGTATCGCCAAAATTTATTGCTGCGCATAAAAAATGCCGGTTTGGAAATGCCCGGTTCGGAGGACGACCGGTTGCTTAAGGAAGTGGTTTATTTTGCGGATCGCTCGGACATTTCCGAAGAATTGACCCGGCTGCAAAGCCATTTCCAACAGTTTGAAGATTGCGTAAAAGCCAAGGACCCGGTCGGGCGCACGCTTGATTTTCTTTCCCAGGAAATTAACCGTGAAATCAACACCATCGGTTCCAAAGCCAATGACGGTTTGATTTCCCGCGAAGTAGTGCGGTTAAAATCGGAACTGGAAAAATTTCGCGAACAAGTGCAAAACGTGGAATGAAAAGCGCAATTCTAAAAACGGAAGAGGGCGAACGACGATCCGAAAATAGAAGACAAAAGTCGGAAGAAACCGGCCCGGCTCATTCTGAAATCATCCACCGCAATCCATTACTGATCCTGATTTCCGCTCCCTCGGGCGGCGGCAAAACGACCTTGTGCCAACAATTGCTGGCCCACAATCCGAACATGAGTCGCGCCGTTACCTGCACCACGCGCCCGTCCCGCCCCGATGAAAAGGATGGAGTGGATTATTATTTTCTGGACGCCGCCTCCTTTTTAAAACGCGTTCAGGCCGGAAATTTTTTGGAGCACGCCACCGTTTACGGAAATAGTTACGGCATTTTAAAATCCGAAGTGCTGGAAAAATTGCGGCATGGCCATGATGTTTTGCTCAACGTAGACGTTCAGGGCGCGGCGACCGTTCGCGAAAAAGCCACGGAAGATGAAGAATTAAAAAATTCCTTGGTCACTGTTTTTCTGACGCCCGCAACGATCCCGGATTTGGAACAGCGTCTGAAAAAACGCGGTCAGGATTCGCACTCCATGATGCAGAAACGTTTGAGTGTGGCGCGCCAGGAAATTGCCCAATGGAAAAATTTTGATTATCTGATCATCAGCACCGCCATTGCGGAAGATTTGCGTCGCATGACCGCAATTGTTGAAGCGGAAAAAATGCGCCAATGCCGCGCGCAATCGCCGGCATTTGATTGAATTTCGAAAGCGTGAACGACACTGTTCCTTCTTAATCTTGACACAAGGTTTGGTTTAATTAGTCTGGCCGCAATTCTATGAGACTAGGCATCAACACTTTTTTATTCACCTCACCGTTCACCAACGACAGCACCAAACTTTTTCCGCAATTTAAAAAATGGGGCTTCGAGACCATTGAAATTCCAATCGAAGATCCATCGCATATTGATGCGTCGCACGTCAAACGCGAGTTGGATAAAAATGGTCTGGTCTGCGGTTCCGTTTGTGCCTGCATGGGCGGCGGACGCGATTTGCGCGGCACGCCCGAGCAGCAAAAAAATGGTTTGAATTACATGCTGAAACTCATTGATCAAATGGTCGTGCTTGGTTGCCCGAATTTAATCGGCCCCGTTTATTCCGAAGTCGGGCGCGCCGACGCCGTTCCCGAAAAAGAATACAAGCAGCAATGGAAAACTGTCGTAAAGCATTTGAAAACGCTTTGCAAGTATGCGGAGAAAATTAAAAAACAAGTTTGCCTCGAACCGCTCAATCGTTTTGAAACTGATTTCATCAACACGTGCGATCAAGCGTTGCAGATGATTAAAGATGTCGGCAGTCCCGCGTTGAAACTTCACCTCGACACTTTCCACATGAACATCGAGGAAAAAAATCAGGCCGCCGCCATCCGCAAAGCCGGAAAATTGCTCGGCCATTTTCACGCGTGCGGCAGCGACCGCGGCACGCCGGGAAATGATCACATTGATTGGAAACCGATTGCCGCCGCGTTGAAATCCATCGGCTACAAAGGCGACGTCGTGATCGAATCGTTCACGACCGATGTAAAAGTCATCGCCCGCGCCGCCGCGATTTGGCGTCGCATGGAACCGACCACCGAAGAAATTGCGGTGAAAGGTTTAAAATTTCTGCGCAAAACATTTGGACAGCCGCGCCCCACGACGTGGTCGCCAGCGATCCACGCGCCCCAATTTTTTTTAAGTTAATGCCCTTTGTCTCAACACGATTAAAATAAAATTATGAAAAAAATCTCTCTGCTCGTCTTTATTTTGGCCGGCTCGCTCTGCGTCAAAATTTTTGCTGATAATCCGCTCGACACCACTCTTATTGACACTCGCGATATTTCCGAAAAAGGATTTAAAAAATTATTCAATGGCAAAGACCTTGCCGGCTGGGACGGCGCGAAAGAACTTTGGTCGGTTAAAAACGGTTGCATCGTCGGCCAGACTACCGAGGAAAATTCCGCGAAGGAAAACACCTTTCTCATCTGGACCAATGGCGTCGTCGGCGATTTTGAATTGCGCTGCTCCTATAAAATTGTGCCGAACAACACCAATGAATTTGCCAATTCCGGCATTCAATATCGCAGCAAAATTGTGAAACCGGAATATTGGGTCGTCTCCGGTTATCAAGCCGATTTTGAAGCGGGCAAAACGTATTCTGGCATTTTGTATGAAGAAAAAGGACGCGGCATTTTAGCGCAGCGCGGCGAAAAAGTGGTCATTCATTCCGACGGAAAAAAAGAAGTGGTCGGCACGCTCGGCAAATCTGAGGACATTCAGGCTGCCATTAAAAAAGAAGGGTGGAAC
>JALYXC010000111.1 GCA_030947315.1 Verrucomicrobiota bacterium
GAACACAAACGCCTACATGGGAATTAAATTTAATACCAGCACAGCGACCGGTCTTTTCGGATGGATTCGCATTGACGCGGGACCAACTGCGGGTTTTCCCGCTACAATCGTGGATTGGGCTTACGAAAATTCCGGCGCGGGAATTTCTGCGGGCGCGGTTCCTGAACCGACCACTCTGGCGCTCGGTTGTCTGGCCGCAGGCGCGGTTGGCGTTTCCGTCTGGCGCAAACGGAAAAAAGCCTAAAACCGTTTTTTATTTCTCAAACTCCACCAGCCTTTTCGGTTGGTGGAGTTTTTTATTTTTGATATTCTGCCAACGAAATGCCTGAACGGCTCGCTCAAAAAGTTTTACTGATCGGATGGGACGCGGCCGATTGGAAAATCATCAATCCGCTGCTCGATTCCGGCTTGATGCCGACACTGGAAAAATTTGTCAACAGCGGCGCCATTGGAAATATCGCCACGCTACAGCCGCCCGTTTCGCCAATTCTCTGGAACTCAATTGCCACAGGGAAATTGCCGCAAAAACATGGCATTCACGGCTTTGTCGAACCGATGCCGGACGGCTCAGGAATTCGTCCGGTCAGCAGCACTTCGCGCAAAGCCAAAGCCATTTGGAATATTCTAACTCAAGCAGGTTTGCGCGCGAATGTCATCGGCTGGTTCGCCAGTCATCCAGCCGAACCGATCAAAGGCGTTTGCCTCACCAACCAGTTTCAATCCAATCCGCCACGCTTGCCCGACGAGCCGTGGCCTGTTCCGCCGCAAAGCATTCATCCAGCGCGACTCGAAAAAACGCTCGCAGAATTTCGCGTTCATCCCGGCGAAATGGAAGGCGATCATTTGCAACCATTTCTTCCACGCGCTGCAGAAATTGATCAAACGTTGCCCGTCGAACAGAAACGGCTCAATGCTTTGCGCCAGCATCTGGCCGAATGCGCTTCCATTCATGCGACCGCGACCTGGGTGATGGAAAATGAGCCGTGGGATTTTACGGCCATTTATTACAATGCGATTGATCTGCTTTGCCATCATTTCATGCCGTTTCATCCGCCGCGCCTGGAAAACGTGAGCGAGCGCGATTTTGAAATTTATAAAGATGTGGTGAGTGGCATTTATCGCTTTCACGATATGATGTTGGAACGGCTTCTCCAACTGGCCGGCGAAGATGCGGTCGTAATTTTACTTTCCGATCATGGTTTTCATCATGACGAGTTGCGTCCGCGCGGAGAGAGTGAAAATGATCCAGTGGCCTGGCACCGCTCGCACGGAATTCTCGGTTTGCACGGTCCCGGAATTTTGTCCGATGAACGCATTTATGGCAGTTCGCTTTTGGATATTGCGCCGACCATTTTAACTTTGTTCGGTCTGCCCGTCGGTGAAGACATGGATGGCAAAGCGTTAATTCAAGCTTTCAAAACGCCGCCGAAAATTGAGCGGATTGCCAGTTGGGAAAATGTTCCTGGTGAATGCGGAATGCATCCGCCCGATTTGCAACAAGACCCGGTCGTCGCGCAACAGGGTTTGCAACAATTGATTGATCTCGGCTACATTTCCGCGCCGAGCGACGACGTTCAAAAAACCATTCAAGTGGCTTTGGATGATTTGCAATCCAGCCAGGGAGTTTCAACGCTGAATTATGGCGATCCCAAAGAGGCGGTTGAAATTTTTAAAAAACTTTTCGCCGGCGATTCAGGAAATAAATTTTACGGACTGTTGCTCGCGCAATCTCATTTTGCCGCCGGCCAGCTTGCCGAAGTCCGCTCCGTTTTGGAAAAACTTCTCGCGCAATTTCCAGATTTTTCTCCAGTCGAATTGATGCTTGGCAGTTTGCTGCTCGCTGAAGGCAAAGCTGAAGAGGCGCTGAAACAATTGCGAAAAGCCGAGCAAGCCGCGCCCGGTTTGCCGCAACTTTATCTCCGCCTCGGCGGCGCCTATTTGCGCACTCGCCGCTGGCCTGATGCCGAGCGCGCATTCCGGCAGGCGCTGGAAATGGACGGCGACAGCGCGGAATCGTGTCACGGATTAAGCGTCGCGTTGCTGCGCCAAAATCATTTGGATGCGGCGGCTGAATTCGCGTTGCGCGCCGTTGGATTGCAGCATTTTTTTCCGAGCGCGCATTTTCAACTCGGCGCGACTTTGGCTCGTCTCAATCAGCCTGAACGTGCCGCGCTGGCTTTTGAACACGGCCTGACGATGATGCCCGGCGCAATTGCCGCGCATCGTTATCTGGCGCGACTTTATTATCGTTTGGGCAACATGAAAAAATGCCACGAACATCACGAAGCAATTGCAAAATTAAAAACCTAAGGCGTTTTTTTACGTTTCTTCCGCTCTGCGAATTAAAGTTCTACAACTTTTTTCTTATTGTGCGATTCGAGAGCCGCTGCAAAAAGTTCGTGGCTTTTCACCGCTTCATCGGGCGTGACGCAAC
>JALYXC010000149.1 GCA_030947315.1 Verrucomicrobiota bacterium
TGGAAGAAGGCGCGCTCATCAGGAAATTATTTCCAGCTCGCTGGTTTGTTGCGCCAGATGTTCAGTCAAACTCATCAAGCCATCGCGCGATTTGCTCGAAGGCAAAATCGAAAGATTGTCGCGCCCGGCTTTCAAAAATTGTTCAATGACCGCGCTGGATTCATTCAAGACATCGAATTTGGCCAGCCATTCTAAAAGGCGCGAAAAATTTTCCGGGCCACGTTGTTCCAATATTTTGAGCAACTCCGCCCGTTCGAAAGGATCAGCTTTTTCCAGGGCGATTAAAATCGGCAGCGTGATTTTGCCTTTGGCCAGATCGGTGCCGAGCGTTTTGCCGGTCGCCATTTTGGACCCAAACAAATCAAGGCAATCATCATAGATTTGATAAGCGGTGCCGAGGGCGATTCCAAATTGACGCAAGGCCTGTCGGGCGCTGGAAGCCGCGTCAGAAAGCAGCGCGCCTAAATCGCAGGAGAGCGCAAAAAGTTCGGCGGTTTTCATCGCCAGAATTCTAAAATATTCCGAGCGGGAGAGTTGAAAATTCCCCCGCTGTTGCGTTTGCAAAATTTCTCCCGTACAAATAATGTTGGTAGCCGAAGCAACGGCTCGACAAATTTCGGGCGTGGGAAAACTGGCCGCCAGTTTTAACGCGTGCGCAAATAAACAATCGCCCAGCAACACCGAAACTTCATTGCCGAGATCAACCGCCAGCGTGGGCCGATGGCGGCGCAATTTCGCTTCGTCAATTATATCGTCATGCACCAGCGTGGCTAGATGGACCATTTCAATAATCACCGCCGCCGTGACATGGTCGTCGGTGATTTTTCCGGCAGCCTGGCCGCTTAATGAAACCAAAATGGGCCGCAACTGTTTTCCTTGCGTGGCCAAAATGTCCTGGACACAAGCGGCGATTTCCGGCTCGAATTCCTGCACTTGCTCATTCATTCGGCGCGAGGTCGCCTTCAGGAAAGGATGCGCCAATTCCAAAATTTGCGTCCAGAGGAACGACGGTTTCGGAAGCGGCATGACCGTTGGGGGAACGGCAACCCTTCTGATCTCAGCAGTCAGCATTTGAAATAATTTAGATTTGCCGCCAAACCAAGTCAAACTTTAGTGCGTTTTACCGGCGCGGGAAAACCGCCAATCACAAGTCTTTTTACCATTTGAACAAATTAAAAAATGAGGTATGCTGCTTGTGACAGTTTTCTGATTATCGTGGCGCTCTTGGAAGAAAGAGTTAGACATTTCAAAAGATTTTCAGTCTAGCAGCTTAAAAATTGAACAAAAAGCTTTTCTTATCTGTCTGATTTACGGCTTTATATTGAAAATGAAAGTAAAGAAATTAACCAAAACGCGCGGACTTCAAAAAAGCAGCCTTCTCGGAAATAAAATTCCATCCGTTAAAGTGAATCGGACCGCGAATATTCCTCTCCCGGCCAAGTCTGGATTTACCATTAGTCCGAATCATTCCGATGCCCATCTGGCCGAAAAAATCAAGGATTTGGTTCACCTCGCCCACGAACAAGGTTATTTGACCTACGATGACATCAATGACGGATTGCCGGAAAACATGACGCCGCCCGAGTTGGAAAATATTTATGCGCAACTCGGCAACATGGATGTTGAAATCGTGGACAAAGCCGAAGTGGAACGGATCAAACAGCCGGAACCAGACGAAGAAAAAGAAGAAAGCCGCCTGGATATTCTCGATGATCCCGTGCGGATGTATATGAGCCAGATGGGCAAAACGCCTTTGCTCACTCGCGAGCAGGAGATTTCCATTTGCCAGCGGATTGAACAAGCGGAACTCGAAGTTCGAAAAATTATTTATCGGTTTGGTTTCTCCGCCAAAGAACATATCGCTCTGGCGGAAAAACTTATCGCCAAACCGCCGCAGGAACGTTTTGACCGCGTCATCATGGATAGCAAGGTCGAGAGCCGCGCCCGTCATTTGGAACACTTGCGCAAATTAGTCAAAAAAACGCGCCGCTTCGATCAATCTCTGGAAAAAAAATTCGCACAATGCCAAACCGCTTCCAGCAAAACCAAACGCGAGAAATTTTATTCTGAATTAAAAAAACTGGATTCCAAATTGCAAAACATTTTCCCGGAATTTTATTACAAACCAAAATTCGTCGAGGAAATTATTTCCGTCGCCGAAAATATTCATGAACGAATTCAATCCAGTTTGCGCGCCTTAAACGTTTTAAAAAAACAGCGAAAATCGGCGGCGCAACTCGCGCAGGTGGGCGCGGAGAACTCTAAAATTAAAGCGGTGGAACAATTAGTGCGAATGTCGCAGGAAGATTTTTTGCAAGCCTACTCGCAATTAAAACGCTTTTCCCAGAACTCGCAGCAAGCGAAAACCGAAATGGCCGAAGCCAATTTGCGTCTGGTTATTTCCGTGGCCAAACGCTACATGAACCGCGGCCAATCTCTGCTGGATCTCATTCAGGAAGGCAACATGGGTTTGATGAAAGGCGTCGAAAAATTTGAATACCGTCGCGGTTATAAATTTTCCACCTACGCCATTTGGTGGATTCGCCAGGCCATCACCCGCTCCATTGCCGACCAGGCGCGGACGATTCGCATTCCCGTGCACATGATTGAAATCATGAATAAACTTTGGCGCATCCAAAAACAACTCATGCAGGAATTTGGTCGCGAAGCTTCCCCTGAGGAATTGGCCGACGAAATGCATCTGACTGTCGAACGCGTGCAGGCTCTTTTAAAAATGGCGCAGCAACCCGTTTCTCTGCAAACGCCCATGGGCGAAGATGGCGACGCCAGCTTTGGCGACTTGCTGGAAGATAAAACGGCGGAGAACCCGTCCGACATCACGAGCTTCCATTTCCTGCGCGACAAACTGGGCGATGTTCTTTCCAGCTTGACTCAACAGGAACGCAGCATTGTGGAACAACGTTTCGGCTTGGCTGACGGCAGCGAACGCACCTTGGAGGAAATTGGAAAACAGTATAAAGTCACCCGCGAACGGATTCGGCAAATCGAAGCCAAAGCGTTGCGCAAATTGCGTCATCCCACTCGGATTCGCCATCTGCAAGGATTTCTCGGCGCCGAAGAAATTGTTCCGCAATAAAACTTTCTCTACGAAAAAAATCCGGGCGAAGTCTTATTTTTGGAACGCTGGACGCGGGGTGATTTATAATAATTTTCGCGCGCCAATTACTCGCCTCAGAGCTTCCTGACTCGTTTTTCCTGTCGCGGTCAAATGTCCCATCTTGCGGCCGATCCGCGCCTGAGTTTTTCCGTAAAGATGTAATTTAATTTGCGGATTGCGCAGAGCGGCGGCCCAATTCGGCTCCCCGTTTTTCCACAAATCACCGAGCAAATTCGCCATGGCTGCTGGTTGAAAAAATTCCGTCGAACCGAGCGGCAAACCGCAAACCGCGCGAACCTGCTGTTCGAACTGGCTCGTCACGCACGCATCAATCGTGAGATGGCCGGAGTTATGTGTGCGCGGCGCGAGTTCGTTCACGAGAATTTTTTCGTCGTGTGTGAGAAATAATTCAACCGTTAACAAGCCAACCAGATCCAACTTTTCCAAAATTCCGGCAGTCAAATCACACGCTTCCGTGGCCAGACGCGGATCGATCTCAGCGGGAGCAAACGTAAGATCAAGAATATGATTTTTGTGCGCATTTTCAAAAATGGGAAAGGCAGCGAATTCACCTCGGATTGTTCGAGCCGCGACCACTGAAAGTTCCTTTTGAAACGGAACAAACGCTTCCAAAATTCCCTCGGCGCCGTTGAGATTTTGAAAGGCCGCTTTTAATTGCTCTGGCGCGGTTAAGTTTGTCTGGCCTTTGCCATCATAACCGAAACTGGCTGTTTTCAAAATGGCGGGCAAACCGAGTTCTTTTGCGGCGAGTTCCAAATCGGCGAGCGAATTTATTTTCCGAAACGGAGTGACTGGAAATCCATTTTGCTGAAGGAAATTTTTTTCGCGCAAACGATTTTGAGTGATGTGCAAAATCTCGCCGTCAGGTCGGACCGGAACGATTTCTGCGACGGTTTTTGTCGTCGCGGAAGGAACATTTTCAAATTCAAAAGTGACGACCTGAACTCCGCGGGCGAATTCGCGGATTTTTTTCAAATCTTCGTATTCACCGACAAACTCTTTGTCAGCGACCGGCCCGGCGGGTGGAGCATTTTCTGGCGAATAAATAATAATGCGATAACCGAGCGAACGCGCCGCCAAGGCAAACATGCGACCCAATTGTCCGCTGCCGAGCACGCCGATCGTCGCACCGGGAAGAACTGAAGTAGTGTTGAGTTTTGAGTTTTGAGTTTCGAGTCTTGAAGTCATTTTATAAACTCAAATCCGCGCGAATTTTTTTAGGATTTTTTCCGCAGAACACTTTTTTCGTTTGCTGTTTGCGAAACCTTTCGTAGGCCGCGCGAATTTTTGGATATTTATTTCCGAGCATTGCTGCAGCCAATAACGCGGCATTTATTGCGCCGGGTTTTCCAATTGCCAAAGTTCCCACAGGAATTCCGCCCGGCATTTGGGCAATGGAGAGCAATGAATCCAAGCCTTTCAAGCTTTTTGATTCCACCGGAACACCGAGCACAGGCAACGCGGTTTTCGCGGCGCACATTCCAGGCAGATGCGCTGCGCCGCCCGCGCCAGCAATAATAATTTCCAAACCTCGCCCAGCCGCCGTCGAAGCATATTCAAAAAGCCAGTCGGGCGTGCGATGGGCGGAAACAATTTTCGTTTCGTAAGAGATTTTAAATTCGTCGAACTGTCCGGCGGTGTATTGCATCGTTTCCCAATCAGACTTGCTCCCCATGATAATTCCAACCAGCGGTTTGGATTTTGTTGCCATAAAAATTAAGCCACAGATTGCACGGATTCTACAGATTTGAAAAATATTTTTTCCAATTCAGGCTCGATGAAAGACATCGTTGAATGGGTAGCATCTGCTTCCAGCGGGTGTGTTCCAAAAATTCCATTTTTTCAATCGCACCCGCCAGAGGCAGGTGCGACCCGGCTGCGAAAAAATTATTTCGCGGCTTTTTCCAATGCGTCAGAAACAATTCCCGGCGTTAAAATCGGCGGCAAAATAATCGGCGGCGAATTTAAATCTTTCGGATAAACCAAAACGAGCGGAACTCCGGCGCGTTCGTAGCGGCGCAGTTCGGCGGCGATGCGCGGATTGTTGTCTGTGAAATCGCCGATGAAGGCGACCGCGCCGATTTCTTTCAATTTGGCGCGCGTGGCGGGAATTTCCAGACTGGAAGCTTTGTTCAATTGGCAATTTAAACAATTGTCCGCAGTGAAATCCACGAGCGCTACATGTCCTTCCGCGCGAGCTTTGGCGACAGCTTCGGGACTCCAGCGCTGCCAATTAATTCCGTCCGGACTTTCTTTCAAAGAATTTTCGATCGTGAAGAAAGTTACGGGCGCGCGCCAGTTTAATTTTTTCTCCAGCGCAAAAATGTAACCGCCGGACAAAAGCAAAATGGTGAAGACGATCGCCAAACTTTTTCGCTGGCGACCGCGCTGGACAAATTCTCCCCAAACCCAGGCGGCCGCGGAAAGAATCACCAGAAATAATCCCAGCCAAAGGACGCCGGATTTTCCGAAGCGCGGCGCGGTGAACCAAAAAATCCAGATGGCAGTGGCGAGCATTGGAAAGCCCATGGCGATTTTAAATTTTTCCATCCACGCGCCGGGTTGCGGCAAAATTTTCAGCCATTTCGGATTCCAACATAAAATCACAAACGGTGCGGCGAGTCCTAAACCGGCCATAAGAAACATCAAAACAATAATCAGCGGAGGTTGCGTGAAGGCGAATCCAATTGCGCCTGCCAGAAATGGAGCGGTGCAAGGCGTGGCGAGAATGGTGGCCAAAACACCATTGAAAAATGCGCCGGAAAATCCTTCCTGGGCGCTCAGATTTCCCGCTGCGCCCATAACGCTGCCGCTCAAAGTAATTTCAAAAAGGCCGAAGAGATTCAGCGCGACGAGCGTGATTAAAACGGTCAACACGACGCGAAAAATCTGGTTCTGCAAAACCATTCCCCAACTCGCAAGTCCGCCCGCTTTTTGAACTGCAATCGCGAGTAACGCCAGAACTAAAAAGGAAACCAGAACGCCGACGCCGTAAATTAGTCCGAGCGCTTTTCCGCGCGCCGGAGATTCTTTGCTTTGATTGACGAAACTCAAAACTTTCAATGCGATGACCGGCAAAACGCACGGCATAATATTTAAAATCAAGCCGCCGAGAAATGCGGACAGCAGCATGAGCCACAGAGATTTTTTTCCTGTGGAAGTTTCATTGGAATTGTTCGCGCTGAAAATTTTTGGTCGTAAAGAAATTTCGTAACCAGCCACAGGTTCGCCATTTTTTAACTCGACGAGAACGCCGGAAATTTCTTTCGGCCACTCGGCTCCGGTTTTTTTAATTTGTTTTCGCAGATAAAGCGAACCATCTGGAATAGATGCACTTTCTGTTTCGCCATTAATTTCCGCCGCATTATTCGTGTAAGGAAAAAAATCCCAGCCGCCCGCAGATTTGCCGGAAAGTTCAATAGATAATCGCGCTTTTTCATTAGAAATATTTTCAATCAGACTTGTGATAGAGAAATTTAAATTCGTCACGGGCAATTTTTTTTGCGCTTCCTGAATCAAATCGAAATTGGGCGAAGGCTTGGAATCAGCGCCAATTGTCAGAGTCGCATTCACGGTTGCTTCGCCGAGAATGCAAATGGTTTCGCATTCCTGCCATGAAACTTTTGCTCTGATTTTTTTTTCGCCGGGCGAGATGGTGGAAGCGATTTTCAATGGAACAATCAAAACGGCTTCGTCGCTCAAAACGTAAGTGATGAATTTTGTGTCGCCAGCCGGGTCTGTTTGTTTGCGGGGAATTGGCCACTGAATTTCTCCGGCGGAAATTCCTTCCGGCAGATTCCATTTGATTTCCGCGGGCGAACCGGAGTCGCCGGAATTTTTCCAATACGTGTGCCAGCGGGGCGGCATTTGCATTTGGATTCCAGCGAAGATGGTTTCGCCCGGCCGCGCGGTTTCGGCGGAAAGAATCAAATACGTTTGCGTTTTTGCGGCGGCCAACGCGGTGGAAGCGGCGCAAAAAAACAGGAGAAAAAAGCGCGAATAAAATTGCATATGAAATAGATGCCTGAAGCAGAGGAATGTTTAAACAAATTAAACCGAAGTTAAAGTAATTGGATTAACCAAAGACGCGAAGTCGCAAAGGCGCAGAATAACAGATTTCAATTTTTTTTCTCCGCGCCTTTGCGTCTTTGCGTTAATTTTCGCCGCGTGATTTTACTTTATGTTTGGATGGGATTTCACAAACTTGAAACGGTTTATGCCCGATTCTTTCAAACAATTTTGCTGGTTGCGAACGGGCGCGCAGGCGTTGACCGAAATGCTGGATGCAATTAATTCGGCGCAAATTTCCATTCGGTTTGAAATGTATATTTTTCACGCCAGCCCGATTGCCGACCAGTTTCGACACGCGCTGGCGGAAGCGGTTCAGCGCGGCGTTCGAGTCCAGGTTTTGCTCGATGCGCTCGGCTCGATTTCACTTCCGGAAAGCGCGTGGGATTTGTTTAAAAAACGCGGCGGAGAATTTCGCTGGTTTAATCCGCTGCATTTCAAGCGGCTGATTTTTCGCGATCACCGGAAAATGTTGGTGTGCGATGATCAAGTGGCGTTCGTTGGCGGATTTAATGTGGCGAGCGTTTATTTTGGCGATGGAGTGCAAAGCGGCTGGCGCGATTTGGGAATGAAAATTTCCGGGCCGCTCGTGAAGGAACTTTCTGCTGCGTTCGATGAAATGTTTTCTCTGGCGGATTTTCAACACAAACCGTTTTCGCGATTGCGGAAGTCTGCTCAAAAAAAGATTGTCTCTTTGGCTGGAGGAAAATTGCTTTTGAGCGCGCCGGGCCGCCAGCGCAGCCCGATTAAAATTTCGTTGCGCCAGGATTTGGAAAAGGCGCGGCGCATCGAAATTATTTCCGCTTATTTTTTGCCGACATGGAAAATTCGCCGCGATTTAATTCGCGTGGCGCGACGCGGCGGAACGGTGCAATTAATACTGGCGGGAAAATCCGACGTGCCGCTGATGCAATTGGCCGCGCGAAGTCTTTATCGCCGTTTGCTTAAAGCGGGCGTGGAAATTTATGAGTACCAGCCGCAGATTCTTCACGCGAAACTGATCGTGATTGACGATGCGGTTTATGTCGGCTCTTCCAATCTGGATGTTCGCAGTCTGCATATTAATTATGAATTGTTGGCGCGTTTGGAAAATGAAAAAGTAGCGGGAGAAGCGCGTGAAATTTTTGAAAACGATTTGACGCATTGCAAACGAATTCAATTTGAGGAGTGGAACAATTCCCGAAGTTTCTGGATTAAGATAAAAAGCCACTGGGCTTATTTTATCCTGGCGAAACTCGATCCGTATCTGGCTGGGATTCAATTGAAATTTTTACGCGCGCCCAAACAAACTTAAATTATTTCGCCAATGCGACGAGGTAGCGCTGCAATCGGGAAATTTCTTCCGGCCATTCCAGTTGCGTATAAATCTGGTGAAGATTGGCGCAAATGCGCAGCAAAATCCGGCGCGCGCTGACTGGCGCCAAATGGCCCATTTGCAAACTGTGATGCGTGTGAATCAAATATTTGATGCAATCGGCTTTTGATAAAAGTTTTCCGCGATTAAACGCGTCCACAAAAAGTTCGCTGGTGCTGGATTGAAATCGGCAGATAAAATGTCCTGGCAATCCGATGCCTGTCATCGGCAATTGCAGTCGTTTGGCGAGCATCAGATAAATCAGGCACAGGCTGAGGGGATTGCCGGTGCGCCGATCTAAAACAGCGTTCAGATAACTGTTATCCGGATCGTAATAATTTTCCTCGTTGCCCGCAAAACCCAGTTCCGCAAACAAATATTCGTTTATCACTGCTACGATTTGTTCGGCTCCAACGTTCCGATTCATTCGCTCGCGCAAATCACCGGCAAAACTATCCATCAACGCCGCATAAGCCGGCGTGTTAATATTGGGATATTGTGTTTTGGTCAGCAGCCAGGCACCCTCTTCAACGTCAAATTCTTCTCCTTGCTTCAAACAAAAAACCAGGAACTGCGTGTCTGCATTTTGACGGGCAAAATGATCAACAATGTTCTGCGCGCGACGGCGCAAGACCGGATCATTATTCAGCAAATAAGGATGCAGCCATGCGCTCACCATCGGACCGTAAGAAAGAAGTTTTTCGCGCACAGTCTGATAGACCGCAGCATCATCATCGGCCAAGAGGCTGATCAAAGCGGCGCGTTGAGCTTCGGAAGGCGTTGCTTGTGTTTGAATTTTTAGCGAAGAATTCATAAACGTTCCTGGAGCTAATCTCGCTCTAAGACGAACAAATACAACCCTGAATTATGAGAAGGTAACAAAGTCGAATGCTTAATTTTCGGAATATGAATTGTTTTTTTCAGGATCTTTTTTAATTTTCAACAAGGTGCGATCAACCAATTCTCGCCGCGCTTCCCGGGACTGACGGCGCACAATAAAAAGATCCACCAGCGCAGTAATGGCGGCCAGACCGCTGAAAGAGAAACAACTAATCCAATAGAAAATAAAAGCGACGCCGCTCAACCGCGATTTCAAAATGGTTTCGCCTAGAACCAGCATTCCCACCGCGACGGTGAGAAAACCAGCTCCGATCTCGCGACGAAATGAACGTGAAGAACGAGCCATGAAAAAAGTTTAACATTGGAGGAGCAAATTGGAAAAGAGGATTGTGCAACGTTATTTGTGGCGCGAGAAAAAGCCGTTAAAACGGCTGAATTCGTTTTGACTTAGTTTCACCGGGCTAAAGCCACAGTGTTAATGAGAAATTTAGATGCTCAAGGCCCGTGTATTTTTCCCCTATTTTTGTTAAACGTTTACGGAGACGAGTCTCATCTTAAATCATTTCCCGACGACCTTCCAAGGCGCGGCTCAAAGTAATTTCATCGGCAAATTCCAAGCCGCTTCCGGCAGGCAATCCATGCGCGATGCGGGAAATTTTTACTTTTTTTCCGGCCAGCCGTTTGGCCAGATAAAAACTGGTGGCATCGCCTTCGACATCTGTTCCGAGCGCAATAATAATTTCCTGAATCGGTTCGGATTGAAG
>JALYXC010000014.1 GCA_030947315.1 Verrucomicrobiota bacterium
CTTTTGCCCGGTTGCGCGCACGTCGAGAAGCGCGGCAGTTTCGTGAACACCAAAGGTCGCGTGCAACGTTTCCTCCAGGCGATCCAGCCGAAAGGCGACGCGCGTCCCGAATGGGAATTTTTGCACGAACTCGTTTTCAACGTCACCGGCCAAAACGGTTTTGCGACCATTGAAGGATTGTTCAACCAAATGGCGCAGGAAGTTCCCGCGTTCAATGGCGTGACCTGGGCCGACACCGGCGTGACAATTCAAATTTAAATGATCGACGCGCTGTCAGTTTATTATTACGAGCTTGGCACCACCGGCCAATTTGCCTTGTGGAGCTTCGCCAAAATCGTCGCTGTTTTCGGCGCGGTAATGACGATTGTCGCTTATGCAGTTTTGGCCGAGCGGAAAATCTCCGCGTTCATTCAAGATCGCGTTGGGCCGAATCGCGTTTCGCTGCCGCTCATCGGTTCGATTCCGTTCATTGGTCCATTGCTCACGAGTTGGGGCATCTGGCAACCGCTCGCCGACGGCGTGAAATCTTTTTTGAAAGAAGATTTTACTCCGTCGTATGTGCGGAAAATTTATTTTTGGCTGGCTCCAGCAATCACTTTTGTTCCTGCGCTGGCGGTGATGGCGGTCATTCCTTTCGGTTCAAATCTGGGGAATCAAAAAATGGTCATTGCGGATTTAAACGTCGGCATTCTTTACACGTTCGGAATTATTTCACTCGGCGTTTATGGAATCGTACTCGCCGGTTACGCTTCGAATTCCAAGTATCCGTTTCTCGGCGGCATTCGTTCCAGCGCGCAATTGATTTCCTACGAAATCGCGATGGGCATGTCGGTCATTCCGGTTTTTCTCATCACGGGCGAATTGAATCTCAGCGCGGTCATCGCTCATCAAGCGACGCATGGCTGGCTGATTCTTTACGCGCCGGTTTCGTTTTTTATTTTTCTCGTCTCGGCTTTTGCCGAAACAAATCGTCTGCCGTTCGACATGCCCGAATCCGAAACTGAACTCGTCGCCGGTTACAACACCGAATACAGCTCGATGAAATTCGCGCTCTTTTTCATGGGCGAATACGCGAACATGATTGTCGCCTCCGCGATGATGGTAACGCTCTTTTTCGGCGGCTGGACGCTGCCATTCGGCGGACTCGATCAACCCGCGACGAGCATGGCGATGGGTTTTGCGCACATCGGTATTTTTCTCGGCAAAATATTTTTGTTTCTCGGATTATTTATATGGATTCGCTGGATGCTCCCGCGTTTTCGTTACGATCAGTTAATGGATTTGGGCTGGCGCAGATTTATTCCGGTGGCGCTGGTAAATATTTTGGCAACGGCAGTTGTGCTTTGGATGAAAAGTAAATGACATCAACATGCCAACCATCCTTCGTATTCGCGGCTCGATTCTTTTTCTATCCGCAAGACCGCGCAGAGCCGCCGCACATTCACGTCGCGAAATCCGGAGCAGAAGCAAAATTCTGGCTTGGCACTCTGGCGTTGGCTCGCAACCATAAATTTCGCGCGCATGAATTGCAGGAAATTGCGCACATTCTTAAAGAACAAAACAATTCACTAATGGAGCGTTGGCATGACTACTTTCGTGGAAACCAGAGCAATTGATTTAAAAATTGGTGAAGATTCTTTCACCGTTGAACTCGAAGACGGGCGCACGTTGATTGTGCCGCTCGCGTGGTCTCCGCGTTTGATGCGCGCCACTGTGAAGCAGAGAAAAAACTGGGAATTCATTGGCGGCGGCTACGGAATTCATTGGCCCGATGTCGATGAAGATTTGAGTGTTGAAGGTTTGCTTCGAGGTTTGCCTTCCATTGAAACTGTTCGTCCGCCTAAACCTCATTTACAGCCAAAAATTCTGAAACAGGCTTTGCATAAATGATTGTTAATCGAAAAAAATTAAGTTTTTGGGAACGGCTTTATTTCCCCGCTTTGCTCGGCGGATTCAAAGTCACGTTGCGCCATTTCTTTGGCAAAAAAGTGACGATGCAATATCCCGAAGAGAAATGGACCGTGCCGGAAAATTATCGCGGCGCGCCGTATCTCGTAAAAGATCCCGAAGGCAATACGAAATGCGTTTCGTGCCAGCTTTGCGAATTCGTTTGTCCGCCCAAAGCGATCAAAATTATTCCGCCCGGCCCCGATGGACAACTCGCCGATCGTCCGAACGCGGAAAAAATGCCCGCAGAATTTGAGATCAATATGCTGCGCTGCATTTTCTGCGGTTTCTGCCAGGAAGTTTGTCCCGAAGAAGCGATTTTTTTGCATAAAGATTATTCGCTCACCGGCACAAGCCGCGAGGAAATGATCTACGACAAAGAAAAACTTCTCGCGCTCGGCGGCGTAAATTACAGCCCAATCGACAAGTGGAAACAAAAAGCTGAAGAAGCCAAGGCACAAGGAATCGCTCCTTAACGAATGAACATGCAGGACATTTTCTTTTACATTTTCGCCGCGCTCACCGTGATTTGCGCCGTCATGGTCGTGGCCAATCCTTTCAGCCGCAATCCCGTGACGAGCGCGATGTTTCTGGTGCTGACGATTTTTTTCATGGCCGGACTTTTCGTTTTGCTGCACGCCTTCTTTTTGGCGGCGGTGCAAATTCTCGTTTACGCCGGTGCGGTGATGGTTCTGTTTCTTTTCGTCATCATGTTGCTCGATTTAAAAGAAGAAGAGCGGCGTAAAATTAAAAAAATCAGCGGCGCGCTCGGCGCATTGATTATCGCCGCAATTGCTTTTTTAATGATCCGCACGATTCACGATTCAAAATTGTCTTCCAATTTATCCACGCCAACTCAGGAAGGAACGACGCCGCTTTTGGGAAAACTTCTTTTTACAAATTACATTTTGCCGTTTGAAATTCTTTCGCTGCTTTTACTGGTCGCGATGGTCGGCGCAATTCTCCTCAGCAAAAAGGATTCAAAATGACACCGGTCGGACTCGAACATTACATCGTCGTCAGCGTGCTGCTTTTCAGTCTCGGACTGCTCGGCGTCCTGACGCGCCGCAATTTAATCATCATGTATATGTCGCTCGAATTGATGCTCAACGCGGCCAATCTCGCGCTCGTCGCTTTCTCGCGATTCAACAATAATCTCAATGGGCAAATCATGGTGTTCTTCGTCATCACCGTCGCCGCGGCTGAAGTTGCTGTTGGTCTCGCTTTGATTGTCGCGCTGTATCGCAAAAAACAAACCGCGCATGTCGAAGATTTGACCTCGATGAAATTGTAATTCGTGAATTATTCTCAACTTAATCAAAGCTCCGTTAGGAGCAAAGTATTTATAGTAATGACATCGAAAACAAATAAAGCCCCCTCGGGGCGACATGTCGCTCCTAACGGAGCTTGATCGGGTTTAGAAATGGATTGCTATAAATATGCCGCCTCTACGAGGCTCGAAATCGGGTTCCTTGAATGAACGATTTGCTTCCAAATTTGCCTTGGGCCGTTTTATTTCTGCCGCTGCTTTCTGCGGTGGTCATCGCGTTGTTCACGCAAAAGAATCGTGAGTTGAGCGCGGGAATTTCCATTGGCGCAATAATCATCAGCTTCATTCTCAGCGTGGTTCTTTTCGTCTCAAGTCGTAATCAGCCGCTCAAAGAATTCATTTTAAACTGGCTCACCATCGGCGATTTGCAGATTGATTTTGGCGTCCGTCTCGATGCGTTAAGCCTGTTGATGCTTCTCATCGTGACCGGCGTCGGCAGCGCGATTCACATTTATTCCTGGGGTTACATGCACGATGACCGTTGCGTTTCGCGTTATTTCGCCAGCCTGAGCCTGTTCACTTTTTCGATGCTCGGAATTGTTCTGAGCAACAATTTTTTGCAACTGTTTATCTTTTGGGAGCTGGTAGGTGTATCGAGTTATTTGCTCATCGGTTTCTGGTATGAAAAACCTTCCGCCGCCGACGCCTGCAAAAAAGCGTTCATCACCAATCGGCTCGGCGACTTCGGATTTTTGACCGGCATCATTTTAATCTGGGCGACACTCGGCGCATTAAATTTCAGTATTCTGCAAAATGAATTGGTGAAAAATCCGAACGCGCTCGGAACAGTTGCCACTGCCGCAGGACTTTTAATTTTCTGCGGCGCGATGGGAAAATCTGCGCAATTTCCGCTGCACGTCTGGCTGCCCGACGCGATGGACGGCCCGACGCCCGTCAGCGCTTTAATCCACGCCGCGACGATGGTTGCCGCTGGCGTTTACATGCTGTGCCGCGTTTTCTTTTTGTTCAATTTGCCCGCGCTCGAATTCATCGCGTGGATTGGTGGATTCACTTCGTTGCTCGCCGCGCTCATCGCTGTTCAACAAAATGACATCAAAAGAATTCTCGCCTACTCCACCCTTTCGCAACTCGGTTACATGGTTATGGCCGTCGGTTTGCAAGGCCCGACCGCCGCAATGTTTCATCTGACCACGCACGCATTTTTCAAAGCACTTTTATTTCTCGGCGCAGGCTCGGTCATTCACGCGCTGCATCACGAACAAGACATCTGGAAAATGGGCGCGTTAAAAAAGAAAATGCCCATCACTTTTTGGACATTTTTAATTGGCACACTCGCGTTGGCGGGCGTTCCACCGTTGAGCGGTTTTTACAGCAAAGACGAAATTCTCGCGACCGCTTATCAGCATAATCTGCCGTTATTTATCATCGCAATTTTTGTCGCGATTCTCACGGCGTTTTATATGTTCCGACTTTTCTTCGTCGCTTTTCTCGGCTCCGCAAAATCAGAAGCCAGCGACCACGCGCATGAATCGCCGCAAGTTTTAACCATTCCGCTGCGAGTTTTAGCGGCGCTTTCGATCATTGCCGGCTTGATTGGAATCGAATCTTACATCGGCAACTTTTTTGGAATCGAAGAACACGCTTTATCTTTTGGCGAAATAATTTTTGCGCCTTTTAATCATGCTCCCGTGGCCGCGATGTTTGGTTTGTTCGCTGCCATTATTGGATTTAGCGGCGCTTGGGCAATGTATGCGAATGCAACTCACGACCCGCTGCCAGAAAAGATGTATTCGCTTACTCGTCTGATGCGGAACAGGTTTTATTTCGACGAACTTTACGCGACGATTATTGCTCTGACTCAAGATGCTCTCGCGAAATTTGCTGATGGAATTGACCGCTGGATAATCGCCGGTCTCGCCGTTCGCGGCACGCACGGCGCGACCGAACTTTTTGGGCGCGCCTTGCGTCTCGTGCAAACGGGCAATCTCCAAACTTACGCCTTTCTGCTGGTCGCGGGAATTGCGCTGGTGCTTTATTTCATCCTGGGAAAATAAATTTGTTTAATTGAGATGAAAACAATTTCGCCAGAACTTTTGGAAGAAGCCGTGAACCGGTTGAAAATCGAATTTCAACCGGAGGAAATTTATCTATTTGGTTCGCACGCCTGGGGCACGCCGAACGAAGACAGCGATGTGGATCTCATGGTGATTGTTTCCCAAAGCGACGAACGCAGCATCAAACGAATGCAACGCGCTCACCGCTGTCTTGGCAACATGGGTTTTAGCAAGGATGTCTTCGTGCAAACACGGGAGTTCTTTGATCGTTATAAGAATGTCCGCGCCTCCATTCAGCATCAGATCTTTCATCGTGGCCGAAAATTATATGGATGAAGAAGATTCCAATCTAACGAGAGAATGGATGACCAAAGCACTTCATGATCTCCAAAATGCTCGCATCGTTAGCCGCGACAAAAACGGCCCGCTTGATACTGCAATTTACCACTGTCAACAAGCGGCCGAGAAATCGTTGAAGGCCTGGCTGGTATGGACAAATGTGGAATTTAACAAAACGCATGATGTGGCAAGGTTGGTTTTGCAGGCGGCGGAAACTGAACCGGGATTCACAGAATTGTCTGAAGCAGCGCAACTGCTTAATCCCTACGTTTCTGCCTTTCGCTATCCGGGAATGACAGACGAACTAATGCCTACACGCGAGCAATTTGACGAAACCTTGCAACATGCTCAAACGATTTACGATTTTGTTTTGAACCTGCTGCCCAAAGAGGCGCAGCCCATAAAAATTCAACCATGATTTCGCCACTCACTTACATTATTGCTTGTCCGCTCGCCGCCGCGCTGCTCGCAGTTTGCGTCCCGCGCAATTACCGGTTTGTCATTCGCAGCATCGCGCTTTTGGCGACGTTTATTTCAATGGTTTTTGCCATCGGACTTTTCGTAAAATTTCAACCGGGTTTGGCCGGGTATCAATTTGTCCAAAAAATTCCGTGGGTTACATCTCTCGGAATTAATTATCACGTCGGGGTGGACGGCATCAATATTGGCCTGATTTTAATGGGCGCAATCGTTGCTTTTGCGGCGACCGCCGTTTCGCGCGATATCAAAACCTACGAAAAAGAATTTTATATTTTGCTGCTCGTCATGACCGGAGGAATTCTCGGCGCGTTCGCTTCGCTTGATTTATTTTTATTTTATTTCTTTCACGAACTCGCGCTGGTTCCGACGTTTATTATGATTGGCGTTTGGGGACGCGGCGAAAATAAAAACTACGCAACCTTTCAAATTACGCTTTATCTCAGTCTTGGCGCGTTGCTCGCATTGATCGGTTTAATTGCGCTTTATCTGCAAATGCCGGTGACCGAACGCACTTTCGAGATTGTTGGAATTACAAAATATTTTCAGGCGAATTCCATGGCGACTAACGCGCAATATTTTATTTTTCCCATGCTGCTTTTTGGATTTGGAATTCTCGTTTCGCTCTGGCCCTTTCACACTTGGGCGCCGCTCGGCTACGGTTCCGCGCCCACTGCCACCGCGATGCTGCACGCCGGCGTTTTAAAAAAATTTGGTTTGTATGGTTTGATTCGAATCGCCCTTCCACTCATGCCAGATGCGGCCAAATGCTGGCTGCCTGTCATTGCGATTCTTTGCCTGGGAAATATTTTGCATTGCGGACTCGTGGCGATGCGTCAGCGCGATTTCAATTTGCTCATCGGAAATTCCAGCGTCGCGCACATGGGTTTTTGTTTTCTTGGAATCGCCAGTTTGAATTTGATTGGCATCACCGGAACAATTTTAGTGATGGTCGCGCACGGATTTTTAGCCGCGCTCACTTTTGGTTTGAGCGGCTACATTTATCAGCAAACCGGCACGCTCAATATGGACAAACTCAGCGGCCTGCTTCGGCAAATTCCATTCATCGGCGCGGCATTATTTATGGCCGCGATGGCAGGATGCGGCTTGCCGGGTTTTGCAAATTTCACCGGCGAAGTTTCGGTTCTTTTCGGTGCGTGGAAAAGTTTTCCGCTCATCACCGGACTCGCTATTTGGGGCGCGCTCGTCATCGGCGCAGTTTATATGCTGCGTGCTGTTCGCAATATTTTGCATGGCCCGCTCTCGCCGGAATGGAGTTCCATGGCCGACGCCAATTGGTGGCGAAAAGTTCCGTATCTTTTGCTTTTAACCGCGTTGATTATATTCGGATTTTTCCCGCGCCTGCTCACTGAAAAAATCACGCCGAGCGCAAACCGCATTGTGAAAATGGCCAACGGACAAATGGAAAAAGTTGCGCCAATTAATAACGTTGTTCAGGTTGCGAAATAAATTTCATGCACACTTCTTTGATTAGTTTGGAAATCGCAGTGGTCGTTCTCGGCTTGATCATTTTACTCGCGGATTTATGGATGCCCGTTCAGCACAAAAAGAACCTCGGCTATTTTGCCGCAGCCGGCTTGACAATTTTATTGGTCTGGAATATTTGCCGTTGTTGCTCGTCGGGTGCGCTTTCCACCCCGGCTTTATTCGCGTTCAACAACATGTACGTTTCGGATGGACTCGGAATCTTCTTCAAAAACTTTTTTTTAATCGCGACGATTCTCGTTCTCTTAATGTCCGTTGAATTTGCGGACCGCATCCAAACCGGCATCACAGAATTTTACGCGCTCATTTTATTTGCGCTGGCCGGAATGATGTTTGCCGCGTCCGCCAATGATTTTGTTTTGGTTTTTGTCGCGCTGGAACTTGTTTCAATTTCATTTTATGTGCTGAACAGTTTTCAACGTAATCGTCTCGCTTCGCTTGAAGCTGGAATAAAATATCTGATTCTCAGCGCGCTCTCCGCCGCATTTTTGGTTTTCGGAATCGCCCTTATTTTTGGAAGCGCGAACACCACCAATTTTTCCCAGATTCAAACTTTGTTGCAATCCACTCCCGCGCTCGCCAGCAAACCCATTTTTCTGCTTGGCCTTTTATTTGTCGTGGTGGGGCTTGGATTTAAAATCGCCGCGTTTCCATTTCAGATTTGGGCGCCGGATGTTTATCAAGGCTCGCCCGCGCCAGCGACCGCTTTTCTCGCCGTCGGTTCTAAAGCCGTCGGAATTATTTTGCTCATGCGCGTTTTGTTTTCGGCAGTTCCGGATGTGGCGCAACATTGGAATAAACTGCTGCTGATTCTCGCGGCGATTACAATTCTTTATGGAAATCTTTGTGCAATTCCCCAACGCAATTTGAAACGCTTGCTCGGCTATTCCAGCATCGCCAACGCCGGTTATTTACTTCTTGGTTTTGCCGCTTTGAGTCAGGCGGGAGTCTCGGCAATTTTATATTTTCTCGGCGGTTATCTTTTCAGCGTGATTGCGGCGTTCACGGTGATTTGCATTGTCACGCGGCAAAATGATTCTGAAGACGTAACGATTTTAGCGGGGTTAAGTCAGCGTTCGCCATTGCTCGCTGCCGCGCTGACTTT
>JALYXC010000165.1 GCA_030947315.1 Verrucomicrobiota bacterium
GGTTTCATTCAAAACCTTTTTCATTTCATCTTCAAAATGGCTGCTGACTTCGTTAATCCGGTTTGCCGTTCGCGCGCTGTTTTCAGGCGCATTCATTCGTTTGATTACTTCATCCAATGCCGCGCCGATTTTTGAAAGTAGTTCGCGATCCGTTTCGCTGGCTGAATCAATCGGAATAATTTTTTTACCCGTCGCCGCTTTAACTACTTCCGAAAACGGAATTCCTTTCATCTCGTGTTCCGGCTTGAGCAACCACGAAATAAATTCCTCGGTTTTCTTTTCCTCGGCCAAAACAGAAAACGGAACCAGCAAAAATAAAACGAGACTCAAAAATTGGGTTTTCATAATGCAGAATAAATTTATAAAATCGATTGAATCTACTTGCGCGAAACCGCGCGCCTGAGATGGGAAATAATTCTTGTTATTTTTCCCGACGATTTTTATAGTACTGTCAACTGAAACGCGATCTAACTTATTATCGACGAATTATGACAAAAACTTTTATCACTGCAATCTTTCTGGCCGCTTCTCTTGCGCAAGCCGTCCCCTATTTACCAGCACAATTGCAACTGCGCGAGACCATCAATCTCGGCGCTGATCTCGGCGGCGGAAACAGTATTTTCAATTCCCGCATATTCGATGGAAATAATTTCGTGAACCAGATCAATACTCCAGTCGGTTTCGGGCGGTATCCTTCGGGATCAAGTGTTGCTGCCGCAGTCGTTAATAACACCAGCATTCCTTTGGAACATCGGATGGTCGCCCCTTTTCGCGGCGTGAACCGGACTAACTACATGATGGGATCCGGCAGCGGAGCGACTCTGACTAAAACTTTTTCCCGCTATGATTTCGATGGAAACAACCGGGTGGATATTGTCAATCCGGCCAACTTGACGGCGGATGGTTTCGATTGGGTTGATGAAGACACGGTTATCTACGCCATCAATACGTCTGGAAGTCGTAAACGCCTCTATTTAGCTGACGTTGTGGCAAACCCATTCTCGATGAGTGCCAATCCGGCTTGGAACACCAATGCATTTATCACGACTTCCGTAACGACACGCATTCGCAATGTGCGCGTCGGTGATGTTTACAGCGGATTTGCCTACTACGGTGATGCGGGACAAAATGTTAATCCAAATTTTTATGCAGTGAATTTATCCACAGGAGTGGAAACACTTTTGGGAAATGCGGGCACGCTGACCGGCGGCGGTAGTTTTGGAGTCTGGACGGTCTTGGAACGCGGCGGATATCTTTATGTGCAAACCACCGACAACGGCATTCAGGTTTACAACATGAACAGCGCGACCAGTCTTGGCGCGCTTTACACGACTTATACCAAAGCGGATTTGGACGCGGTGACCGGTGGAAGTTCGCAATATTTCGGTCTCGATGTGACATCGGACGGATCGAAGTTATTGTTGAGCGGACTCGGTGGTTTGGCTTATGAATTGGGTCAGCCCATTCTTACCGTCACTCAATCTGGAACAGACATTATTCTTTCCTGGCCAGCTTCGGTAAATGCCGTCGTCGTGCAAAGCTCGCTTACTCTTTCGCCGCCGAGTTTTACCGACATGAATCCGCAACCGACTGTCACCGTGAATGGCAACATGAATACGGCCACCATTCCCATTGCGAACACCACTGAATTTTTTCGCCTGCGCAAACAATAAATCTGGCGCGAAAGATTTTTAAAAAACTACGCCAAAATGTTTTGCACGATTTTCCCGTGCACATCGGTCAGGCGATAATCTCGACCGCTGTAACGATAGGTCATTTTTTCGTGATTGATTCCCATCAGATGCAAAATCGTCGCGTGTAAATCGTGGACGTGAACAATGTTTTCCGTCGCGTGCCAGCCGAATTCATCCGTCGCGCCGTGGACAATTCCGCCTTTCACGCCGCCACCCGCCATCCACATTGTAAAACCAAAGGGATGATGTTCGCGTCCGTCCGTTCCTTCGGCAGTTGGTGTGCGCCCGAATTCTCCGCCCCAAACGACGAGCGTTTCTTCCAACATTCCACGCGCTTTTAAATCTTTAAGC
>JALYXC010000176.1 GCA_030947315.1 Verrucomicrobiota bacterium
GCGAACTGGCCGCGAAAAATTTTCCTATTGTTATTGTCAATCCGAGCGCGCCGATTGGCCCGCGCGATGTCAAGCCGACACCGACCGGCCAACTTATTCTCGATTTTTTAAATCGCCAGATGCCCGCGTATCTCGACACCGGTTTGAATTGGGTTCATGTCCGCGATGTGGCGGTCGGCCATATTCTCGCCGCCGAAAAAGGGCGCATCGGCGAGCGTTACATTTTGGGAAACGCCGAAGGAAACTGGACGATGAAAGAAATGTTCGCGGCGCTGCAGGAAATCAGTGGAGTTCCCGCGCCAAAATTTAAAGTGCCGTACTGGGTCGGGTTAACGGCGGCGCATGTGAACGAAATAATTTCAAAGTTCACCGCTCAACCGCCCAAAGCGCCGCTGGCGGGAGTGCGCATGGCTAGATATAAAATGTTTTTTAATCCCGCCAAAGCGATTCGTGAACTTGGCCTGCCCCAAACCGCGCCGAAAAAAGCTTTGGCCGATGCAGTGGAATGGTTTCGTGCGAATTCAAAACTGCATTCAGACAAAACATGATTTCAGTGATCTTTTCAACGTTGAACGAAGAGGAGCTTTTGACGATTCACTGGAAAAGATTCGCGCCAATTTACCGGCGCATTGTGTTCTCACAGGCATGAACGGTGGCAATCCCAGGGAAGATTTGATCGAACACAAAAATCCCGAACTCGCGATGAACTGGACCATTCTCCGGAATGGGAAGCGTTGAGCCAAAATCATCGCGAAGTCGAGCGGCGCGCACGGAGTGACGCACCCTACCTGCAATTTGATAAATTTCATTTCTGTTTTTTGCAATAAACCGGCGGGGAGCGCATCCTATTGTCACTGTGAAGAATTTCTTGAAGAACAAAACCTTTTGGAAATGGGCCGGCTTGGGACTTTTGCTCATCGGATTATTTGTCGCCTCCCGGTTCCTGCCTTTCGGCGAATGGATCACGGCCTTCGCAGAATGGGTCAAGGGCAAAGGCGCGTTGGGCGTCGCGATCTTCGTCATCGGCTACGTGATCGGGACGGTTTTCTTTTTTCCCGGTTCCCTCATGACACTGGCGGCGGGCGTGGTTTTTGGATTGGGCTGGGGGACGGTCGTCGCCGCATTGAGCGCGATCACGGGTGCGGCCCTTGCATTTTTGATCGCGCGCTATCTAGCGCGAGGCGCGATTGAAAAACGCGCGGCGAAAAGCGAAAAGTTCAAGGCGATTGACACTGCCATTGGCGAGAAGGGTTGGAAAATCGTCGGCCTGCTCCGGCTCAGTCCGCTCGTCCCATTCAATCTCAGTAATTATTTCTTTGGCCTGACGAAGATTGGTTTCTGGCCATACGTTCTTTCAAGCTTTGTGGGGATGTTGCCGGGAACTTTTCTTTACGTTTACCTGGGCCACGTGGGAAAAGCCACTCTGGGCGGCAAACACGAACGCTCCACGCAGGAATATATTTTTCTCGGAGTCGGTCTGGCCGCGACGATTGCCGTCAGCATTTACGTCGGGCGTCTCGCGAAAAAAGCGCTGAAACAAAAGAAGGGCGTCAAGACCGTCGCAAAAAAATGAAAGGCAAATTGTGTTGCGAAAGGAGTCACTGTGAAATTGTCAAAATGTTTTGGAATTCTCGTCCTGGGATTGGCCGTTACTTTTAATGGCGCCGCGTCCGGCACAAAAAAACAATCGGGCCAAACCGCAAAAACATCCAAAGCCGATGCCAAAGATGGGTCGCAAGCCGAAGAGGGCCTGGTGCAGGTTCCAAAAAATATTGCTCACAGTTCGTTCGACCAGTTGCTCAAAAAATACGTCAACGAAAAAGGTCTGGTGAATTACACCGCTTGGAAAGCTTCGACCAACGACATGGCTGCGTTACGCCAATACACCGAAAATTTTTCCGCGCGCGAACCGGTCGCGACCGGCCCCGAAAGAATTGCTTCGCTCATCAATGCCTACAACGCTTTTGTCCTGCGCACGATTCTGGACAGTTATCCCACCGAAAGCATTTGGGAACTCAAAGAGCCTTTCAAAGGCAAGCGCTGGCAGGTCGGCGGGCAAACTATTTCAGTGGAAGATATCGAACACCAAACGTTGCGTCCACTCGCGGGCTATCGGGTTCACGCGGCGATGGTTTGTGCGGCGCGGAGTTGCCCGCCGCTCAGTCGCGATGCTTATCGCGAGGAAGTTTTGGACAAACAACTCGACGAAGCGATGCGGCGCTGGCTGGCGCGACCCGACTTAAATAATTTTGATGCGCAAAAAAAAGAGGCGCACCTTTCCAGCGTTTTCAAATGGTTCAAAGAAGATTTCAACGGGAAGGATGAAAGCGTGCTGAAAATAATTTCAAAGTATGCTCCTCCCGAAAATCAAAACTTTCTAAAACAATCCGGCGTAAAATTGGATTACCTCGAATATAACTGGGGTTTAAACGACCAAGGCGATGCAGGAAAAAATTATCATCGCGGCCTGTTGAAGAAATTTTTCCGCTAAAGAGTTTTCCATCGTACGCGCGCTTGTGCAAAAAATATTTACGGAATAAATCTCGCGCCCCTGACTCTTATCTTTATGCGAAGAGGAATTCATCTCGTTATTTTGATCGTCATTATGCAAGTCTTGAAAGTGATGGCGGGGGCGAATGAAATCACATTTGCTCCAGCGGTTTTTAAAAGTTCAGCGAGCCAGGCTGCTCTGCTGGAACTTTATTCTTCGGAAGGTTGCAGCAGTTGTCCGCCCGCCGAAAAGTGGCTCGGCGACTTGAAAAAACGTCCCGCGCTCTGGACGCAAATTGTGCCGGTCGCTTTTCATGTGGACTACTGGAATCATTTGGGCTGGCCGGACAAATTTTCCTCCAAAGAATTTACGCAACGCCAACACGCCTACGCAAAAAATTGGAAATCCGATTCTGTTTATACGCCTGAGTTCGTGCTCAACGGCGCGGAGTGGCGTCGCAGCGGGGACATTTTAAAAGCGTCAAAAAAACTTGCTGGCGTTCTCAAAGTTTCCCTGGCAGAAAACCATAAAATAGTAGCGACCTTCACGCCGTCCGGCAGCAAAAGCGCGGACTACAAAATCTGGCTGGCGCTTCTCGGCGCGGATATTTCGGTGGCTGTAAAATCCGGCGAAAACGGTGGTCGCAAACTGGAACACGATTTTGTCGTGTTATCATTGCAACAGCAGCGCATGGAAAAAACCGCCACCGATCTCGTGGCGAATTTGACGCTCGCGATGAATCAGCCGATTATTTCCACGCCGCGTTTTGCCATCGCCGCGTGGGTTTCTGCCGCCGATGAACTTACGCCGGTTCAGGCTACGGGCGGCTGGTTGCAGTTCCGCGCAAAAAAGTAGATGTTTAAAAATTATGAAAACAATTTTAATTATTCTGGTCGTCGTGGTCGGGGTTGCTTTGCTCGGAAGTTTTTTAGGCCGCGCCCAGCGGGAAACTCCCGCCGCCGCCGCAAACCACGTCACTCTCTAGAAAACCAATTTCACCAAGCCAGCCGATGAACAATTGAAAAAAACTCTTGACCCGCTGCAATACAAAGTCACGCAAAAGGAAGGGACCGAACCGCCGTTTCACAATAAATATTGGGACAATCACAAGCCGGGAATTTATGTGGACGTCGTTTCGGGCGAACCGCTTTTTAGTTCGCTCGACAAATTCGAATCGGGAACCGGTTGGCCGAGTTTCACGCGTCCATGGGCGGGCGCGGGCGTCGTCGAAAAGGAAGATAAAAGTTTATTGTTTTCCCGCACCGAAGTTCGCTCCAAACAGGCGGACTCGCATCTCGGTCACGTTTTTAACGACGGCCCGAAACCGACCGGGACTCGCTTCTGCATGAACTCTGCGGCGCTGCGTTTCGTTCCCGTTGAGCAAATGGAAAAAGAAAGTTATGGTCAATTTATGGAACCATTCGTCAAAGCGGGGTTGGTCAAAACTGCGCCAACCACTGCGTCTGAAAAAACTTTAAATCGCGAGACCGCACTTGTCGCAGGCGGTTGTTTTTGGGGCATGGAAGAAATTATTCGTAAAATTCCCGGCGTGCTCCAAACCTCAGTTGGCTACACCGGCGGAAAAGTGGCGGACCCAACTTACCAGGATATTTGCACGGGCAGAACCGGCCACGCCGAAGCCATTCAAATTATTTTTGATCCCACCAAAATCACCTATGAAGAAGTGCTCGGTTATTTTTTTCGGATGCACGATCCGACGACGCTTAATCGCCAGCACAATGATGTTGGCTCCCAATATCGTTCCGCGATTTTTTACGAAAATGATGCGCAAAAGCAAACCGCAGAAAAAGTGAAAGAGCGCTTGAACAAAGCGGGCAAGTTCGGCAAGCCCATCATCACGGAAATTACGCCAGCGACAAAATTTTATCCGGCGGAAGATTATCATCAAAAATATCTCGTGAAAAATCCCGGCGGTTACAACTGTCACGTATTGAG
>JALYXC010000178.1 GCA_030947315.1 Verrucomicrobiota bacterium
ACTTAAACCACTGCGCGCCGTCGCCGATGAAGTAAAAATTTGCGGCGAAAAAGAAATTGATTTTGTCCTGGCTTGTCAATGGCTGCGAGCGCAATGGAAAGTAAAAAGTCTGTTGTGCGAAGGAGGCGGCGAAGTCAATGACGGCTTGTTTCGCGCTGGAGTGGTGAACGAAATTTATCTGACGCTCTGTCCGCTGATTTTTGGCGGACGCGACGCGCCGACTCTGTCCGATGGAGAAGGAGTGGCGAAATTAGCGGATGCCACGCGTTTAAAAATGAAATCGCTGGAGCGGTGCGGCGATGAATTGTTTTTAGTCTATGAAGTCCTTTAAGCTTCAAATGATTTTCCGCAGCCGCAACTTTGTTTGGCGTTTGGATTGGTGATTTTAAATCCGCCACCAGTGAGTTCCTCAGAAAAATCAACAACCGATCCGCGCAAATAATTGGCGCTGAACGGATCCACTAAAACAGAAACGCCATGAAAATCGGTGGACAAATCGTCGCCGCGTTTTTCATCGAAGACGAGGCCATATTGCAGGCCCGAGCAACCGCCGCCTTCAACATATACACGTAGAATTTTGCCGGCATTTTCTTTGCCCGGAGCGATCATGGATTTAACCTGATTGGCCGCGCTTTCAGTGAGGCTTACGACGCTTTCATTTTCAACGGTGGTATTCATATTAAAACGAAGAATAATAGTGGAGGACTCAGACAATGTCAAACATCGGTCGCTCCAAATTACCGATCACTTTTCTGAAGCTCAATTCGCGTTTGTGCTGCTAAAATTTTCTTCTCCAAAACCGGTTTCAGCGCTGGGAGCGCAGCCAGCACGCGATTGTAAATTTGAATCGCCTGAGTCCATTGCGCTTGATTTTCGCACAATTTTCCCGCCGCCAATCCCGCTTCTTTCAGCCATTGCGGATCGCTTTCTTCTCCGGCGTAAATCACTTTGGCATAATAACGCAGCGCGGCTTCCGGCTGAGACGGCTCGAAAATCATTCCGAGTCGCACCGCTGCTTTATTCCGGGAAGCCGGGCCGGCCAGCGGCGAGTTTAAAAGTTTTTCATACGCATTCGTGGCGGCGGCAAATTCTTTCGGATCGGACTTGAGCGAGGCCCATTGAAAATGACAATCGCCGAGTCGGCCCCAGGCCAGCGGCGCTAAAATGTTGTTGGGAAAATCGGTCGTAATTTTCGTAAAGGCCGTAATCGCTTCGGCAAAAATTTCCATCGGCTTATTGGTGCTTTCTAGAAATTGCGCAAAAATCGTGTCACCCAGCGCAAAATAAGTTTGGGCCAAAACTGGCGGAGGCGTATTGGTGTCATTGATCAGAGCCAAAAACTGATCACGCGCTTCTTTAAATCCCTGGCGCGCGTAAGCGGCGCGTCCGGCCATCATACGCGCTTCGCCGGCCAGGTCCGAAGGCGGATGGAAATTCTCATAAATTCTCTGATAATTTTTTTGCGCCTCGGCAAATTGCTCACGATTAAAATAAAAATCGGCCACCCAATTTTGCGCCAGCGGCGTCAGGCTGTTGCTGGGAAATCGGCCCACAAAATTTGTAAATAAACTCAACGCGTTGGTTTCGTTTCCGGCGCGGGCAATGGTGAGGGCGCGGGAAAATTCCACTTGCGGCAATAAGGTTTCATTCGTGAAACGGGCGACCCATTGATCGTATTTTTCCAAAACAACCGGCCAATTTTTTTCTTGAATATAAGTTTGCGCAATGGCCAATTCCAATTCCGGCGCCAGCGGAGAATCCGGAAAACGTTTCGCGAAATCCGAAAAAAGAACGCGCGCCTGGTCGGACATTTCCTGACGAGTTAAATCCTGTCCGATCAATAATAAACTTCGCTCGGCCGTCCGCCGGTTGGGAAACAAATCGAGAATTGTGCGCAAAGCTTTTTGCGCGGCGCTTTGATCGCCTTGTTCCAAACTGGCCCGCACCATTTGATAAAGCGCCGGTTCCAGTAATTCGGTTTTGACCTGTTCGAGTTTGGCGTTGTTTTGAATCACCCAATCGTAATTGGTCATCGCGCCGGAAAAATCGCCCGCCTTAAATTGCGCGTCGGCCAGTTTAAATCTGGCCACGGCCAAATCTTCTGAGAAAGGAAGCCGGGCAACCGCTTCGGCAAAGGAGGCTTTGGCTTCGACATTTTTTTCGTCGCGCCAAAAACACCAGCCGCGCAACAGCCAGGCTTTTCCAAGCAGGGGACTTTGCGGAAATTCGGCGATGACCCTATTAAAATTGGTGAGCGCCAACTGCACGCCATTGGTCAGCGTCGGCCTCAATCGGTTCGTGCCTTTTTTTTCCCAGCCGGCAAAATATTCTTTCAATTGCAATTCACCCAGCGTCAATCGGGCCAGATCCAAAGTTGGATCGCGTGGATTTTGTTCGATAAAATTTTCCAGCCGCTG
>JALYXC010000248.1 GCA_030947315.1 Verrucomicrobiota bacterium
CGTTAATATTCGCGAGCAGGCGTATGAGTGATTTGCTGGCAGATACCAATCTTTTGGTTTACGCGTTTGACGAAAATTCCCAATTCTATACGAGTGCGCGTAATTTGCTGTACGGATCCAATCACGAACTTTTTACGACTTCCAAAAACCTTTGCGAATTTTTAGCCGTTGTTACACGAGCCAAGTCGCCCGTGGTGCCCATCAGCAAAGCGTTGGAAATGCTGGAAGAAATTGAAAACAAATTCGTCCTGCTTTATCCATCGCCGGAATCTTCGCGGATTTTTCGCGAGTTACTTCGGAAATATCAACCGGTCGGACTGCGCATTCATGATTTTGAAATCATCGCCATTGGTTTGAGTTATCAAATCAATCTGATTGGAACTGCCGATGGAAAAGATTTTTCTACCGTGACTGAAATTCAGATTGCTGCAATTTGATTTTCCATGTCCGAACAACTCACCACTGATATTTTAATTCTCGGCACAGGCGGCGCGGGATTGATGGCGGCGCTGCATGCTTATTGGCGCGATCCGAAACAAAATATTTTACTCGTCTCCAAAGGAATGCTCGGGAAAAGCGGCTGCACTCGCATGGTGCAGGGCGGTTACAACGCCGCGCTCCATGAAGATGATTCTGTGCAGGCGCACTTTGAAGATACCGTGAAAGGCGGTGGATTTCTCAATGATCAAGACCTCGCCATGACATTGGTGGAGGACGCGCCGCGCATCGTAACGGAATTGGAAAATAAAATCGGCTGTCTTTTCGATCGCGCGCCCGATGGGCGAATTCATCAAAAAGCGTTTGCCGGACAAACCTTTGATCGCACCGTGCACGTGGGCGACTTGACGGGAATTGAAATCATGTCGCGATTGCGGGACCAAATTTTCGCGAACAATATTCCGTGTCTGGAAAATACGCGCGGCTTGGAATTGCTGACAACTGAAGATGGCCAGCGCGTGATCGGAGCAGTCTTACTCGACATCGAACGAGGCATTTACATCGTGGTAAAAAGCAAAGCGGTGATTCTCGCCACGGGCGCAGGTCCACTCATGTATCAACGCTCCGCTTGCGCCCAAGAAAAAACCTGCGACGGCATCGCGATGGCTTATCGCGTCGGCGCGCATCTGATGGATATGGAGATGGTGCAATTTCATCCAACCGGCATGGTCGTGCCAGGTTCCCGGCTTAATGGCGCTTTGCTTGAAGAAGGATTGCGCGGCGCGGGCGCGCATTTATTTAATGGCCAGGGCGAACGTTACATGGAACGTTACGATCCGGAAAAAAAAGAACGATCCACTCGTGACCGCGTTTCGCGTGCCGGCTACATGGAAATAATGGCGGGACGCGGCACGAAAAATGACGCGCTTTGGATTGATGTAACTCATCTTGGCGCGGAATTCGTGGAAAAAAATTTCGCGGGAATGCGCGACCGTTGTTTACGCATCGGCTTCGATTTGGCGCGGGAAAAAGTTGAGGTTTGTCCCACCGCGCATTTCAACATGGGCGGCATTCGCATCAATAAAAATGGTTTTACAAATCTCGTTGGATTATTTGCGGCAGGGGAAGATTCCAGCGGCGTGCATGGCGCGAATCGGCTGGGCGGAAATGGCGTGGCGGAATCAACTGTCTTCGGCGCGCGGGTCGGCGATACAGTGGCCCATTGGGTGAAAGAATCTGATCTGAACAATCCGCTCTCCGAACAAATTGAAAACGCAAAAGCAACGGCGGAAAAATTTCTGGAATGCGAACAGGGGGAAAATCCGTGGGCCTTGCGCGATGAACTTGGCGAAATGATGTGGCACAAAGTCGGCATCGTGCGCGACGGTGAAAAATTAAAAAAAGCGCTTCAGGAAATTTCTGACTTATCCCAACGCGCCCAACAAATCGCGATTCGCGGCGGGCGTATTTTTAATTTATCATGGCAACAAGCTCTTGACCTTCGCAATCTTCTGACCGCTTCCGAATTGATCGCTCACAGCGCGTTTCTGCGCGAAGAAAGCCGCGGCGCGCATTACCGCGAAGATTTCCCGGAAGCTGACGACAACTGGCTCAAAAATATCTATCTCACTCGCGATGATTCCCATGTGAAAAGTTGGACCGAGCCGGTAAAGCTAACCCGGTTAAAGCGGTGAAAATTTTACACGCGCAAATAATAAGCTTTCATCAGAAAAATATTCTTTTAGATTGCGGACGACTCATGGTTTTCGTTCTGAGTTAAATATCTCCAGCCATTTTCCGCCTCGATAAAAAAGATAAAATGCGGCCATTTGCATCACATGAAACAAATCATTGTGATTGAAGTATTCGTGAAGAGAAATTTTTTTCATTTGAATCGCTCCACCCGCCAAGCCAATTAAAACTCCGCCTACAATCCAGGCCGCGCTTTTTGCGCGATGATTTACACCGACATAAATTTGCAATAAAAAAATCACAATCATCGCTAAGGCGTAATCATAAATCACAAAGCGAAATTCAGAATGGCCAATCATCCAAATGGTAAAGACTAAAAATTTCAGCGCGACAATTCCCAAGGCCCAGTATCGCCAGGAAGGTTTCGTGCAAATGAGAACCATGGCGGACAACATGAAAAGACTCGCGAGACCGACGAAATAGACACTTGCCTTCCATAAAAACACAGCAAACAAATCGCTCAGGTGAAGTCTAAATCCATGAAAAGCGCCGCCCAACAATGAAGCGCTTGCCGTGGCCAGAAAACCCAAGCCCCAAAGTAATTTGGAAATTTGTTGATCGTGTTCGCCGAGACGCAGAAGGCGAATTCCCCAAAATAATGTCAACAGCGCGAGCGCATAATCGGTGAACAATGTCATCGGTTCGGAGATTTTCATGCGCGTTCGGCAACGCCAATGTATTCGCCTTGGGCTAATGGAGAATTTTGCAGGTGCGAAAGGTAACGCTCGCGAAAAGTTTGTTCGGCAGCGGTTTCGCGCAATTTGAATCCGTTTGCATTCAAAAAGTCTGACAGATCTTCCGGTGAAATTCCCCAACAAAAAGGCTCGGTTTTTAAGCGCAGCCAAAGATTCACCATTGGGTTGGCATTATGAAACTGAAGCTGTCCGTTTTTAGTCGGTTCCATGACAGTGAAAATGAAATGACATTTAGCATGAAACGTTCGATGCGCGGTTTCAAAGAGCGCGGCCACTTTTGGAGGAGTCAAATACATCAGGATTCCTTCAGCAATAATCAGCGTATCGTCAGCCGATTTGATGTGAGGATTTTCAGAAAATAATTGTTCCAGATTTTGTCGCGAGAAATCTGCCGGAATGAAAACGAGATTTTCAAACTTTAGTCTGCGACGGAAAAGCGCGGCCTGTTTCACGCACTGGGTCATCGGATGGTCAATTTCTACGAAGTGAGCTTTGGGATGTTCGCGACACAGCCGCAACGCCAAAGTGTCAAATCCAGCGCCTAAGATGACAACCTGTCGGAATTCTTCCCGCAAAGCCGCCCGGGCAATTTCTTCCAGAAAAAGTTTTCGCAAAAGGTAATGAAGCAAAATTCCCGGAAGCGAAATACGTTCAAATCCCAACAACAATGAGCGAAACCCTTTTTGATCCATTCGTTTTAGTAACCAACGATCAGCAACTGAACCGGTCTCTTCCACAAACCATTTGCTCATCTCACTGACTTGCGGCGGGACTAAATTTTTGAACGTCTCATCGCAGGAAAGAAAAACCATGCTCCTGGCAATCAACCGGGCTGTCGCACTGGCTTGATTTTCTTTCATGCTTACCGCCCGAAAAACATTCGCCGATAATGACGATACCAATCGCTTTGAAATCGTTCTTCAGGATCGTATTTGGTTTTTAATTTCAAGAATTCTGGAAATTGCGGATAGCAATCCAGCAGTTGTTCCCGCGTGGCATATTTATGGTAGGTCAGGTAGTAACTGCCGTCGCGGCGAATGGACATGTCGATCAAACGGCGCAACGCATCAGCGCAATGACGCAAACTATCAGGCGAGTGTTCAGTGTGAATATTAAAGATGATGCAGGCATACGATTGTTTCGCCCAGGCCAGAAAACTTTCATTATCTTGTTCAATCAAACGAATGGTTCCGTAAATAATTTCCACATTGTGTCTGCGAAAATCTTGGCGCGCTTCCCGCAGAAAGTCAGCAAGTTGATTTCGCGGCACATAAATTTCCGTAATGATTTCAGTCGCGAGTTTGGTCGCGCCGGATCGTTGGTCCAAAATCCGGTGATAGCCATCCTGATAACCGCTCAGTTGATGCGTGTCAGACCAATAAACCTGACCCGACGTGGAAAGATAATATCGAGCGTATTCTTCAAACACTCGACGACGATCTGTATGCGCGAGTATGAGCAACGTCATCCAGTTATCGGAACTGAGCCGCTTGTTTTCTATTGCAATTGATGTGTCAGCCGCGACAGGACGATAACACGAAAATACACCGCGACGAAGAAAGTCGTCCGTCTTTTCATCAATCGAAAATTGAAAATCGCCGTAGAGAAATCCGTCTGCGATTCTTTTTTCAAACGCGGGCATCAAGTCCTCAACCATTTTAATTTCGACGATGCGTTGCACTTTTTGGCGTGGCATCAGCCGCAACCTCAAGGAATAAACCAATCCAAACAAACCGTAACCGCCGCCAATGAGTCGAAATAATTCGGAGCTCCGTTGACGATCACAGATTTGAGAATTCCCGTCAGCATCGATCACCACCAGCGATTCGACGTCAGCGACGAACGGTTTCATGCGCAAACCACGTCCGTGCACATTCGCAGCCAATGCGCCACCCAAACTCAACCGATCGGCGCCCGTTTGTTTTTGCGCAATTCCCCAAGCGCGCGATTGCCCAGCTTGCCGCGTCACCAGATCAGCAATTAATTTTGGCCAATGGATTCCTGCTTCCACTTCCACAATGCCCGCCTCGTGATCAAAATTCAAAATGCGATTGAATTTCCGCGTATCAATCAGCACCGACTCACTGGCAAATTGTTGCGCTCCCATCGCGTGACGCCCACCAGCGATACAAACGGCTTGATGCTGCCGTCGAGCCTCTCGCACCACTTGTTGCAAGGATTTTAGCGAATCGGTTTCGACAACGCGCTTAACCCAAGTCGGGTTGAGTTGAGAATGGACATCGTTGACGAGTGTTCTTTCTGAAAGTTTGGAAAAACGCGCGCAACCACTTTGATACAGAGCAAACAACCCCGCGCTCTTTAGAAAAGCTCGTCGTTTAAGATTCATGATGGCGCAGGGAATGCCAAAGTGCCGCGTTTGATCGGCCTCAATCTTCCTGGTTTGTTCAGGCTAAAACTAAACTTTGCCAATCCACTGGCGATCTTCCCAGACGGCTTTGAGCGAAGTCAAATTGCGGCGGTCGAAAATATTTTTGGCGGCGGAAACAATTTTGCCTTTTTTAAGATTTTGATAGGCGTCGCTGGCGCTGATGGCGACAAATTGAAGAACACTCGGATCGCGATAACAATCAATCATGCATTTGGTGCAGCCGTCGCGAATGAGTTTGGATTCATCAAATTCGTAAATGTTGCACATCGGCGTTTCCCAGGCGTGGCAGCGATACAAATTCAAATTCCAATCGAGATAAAAATATTTGTGTCCGCCGAGGCAGCCGAATTTCTCCGGCTCTTTTTTAAGATGACGCTGCATTTCGGAAAGCGATTCGGTCGGATTAACGACGGGATAACCGCTGTTCTGTTTCATGTTTTTGATTTTTTCAAAAACCTGAATCAGTTCTTCCGTTTTATAATTTACGAGGCTGGAATCGCTGAAACTTAAATAACTCGAAGCGAGCGAGGTGAGCGGATAACTAAACGTGCAACTGGTGAAGCCGAGCGTTTGCAGGAAATCGGGCAGCTTGTCGTAATCATCAATCAATTTGCTGGCGGTGACGCTGGCCGTGGTTTGGATTCCCAGTTCTTTAAAAACTTCGTTCGCGCGCTTTATTTTTTTGCAAACATCCGGCAGGCCGCGATTTTTTTCGTGCTTCGTCACGTCGTGCGAATCAATGGACATGATGACGCTGCTGACGCCATCGAGCGCAAGTTCGCGCATATTT
>JALYXC010000252.1 GCA_030947315.1 Verrucomicrobiota bacterium
ATCCTTTGCAGCGCGGCAGAATTGGAAATCTCTCAGCGTCGCAAAAAGTGCGGGTGTTCACGATTCCCGTCGAAAGGGCGTTGGCGATGATTAATCGCGGCGAAAAACCGCCGGAGCGCATGGCCAATGCGCTTTATCTCGAATGGTTCAGTGAAGGTAACGGGCGGGTCGTGATCGAGAGCGCGGAGTTTGAGTTGAAGATTTCCGTCCCAGAGTGGCGATTAACTTCCGCCGAGGAAAAACAACGCGCCCAGGACGCCGAAGCGGGTTGGGAAATGTTTTCAAAGCAATTGAACGATGCGTTGGCAAAACAAAAGCGCGGGCAGAAAAATCCCGAAGCGGAATGGGACGAACACGATTACGAAAAATTTCTAAAGGAGTCGGACGCGCGCACGGACAAATACTTGGAGTTGCAGGAAAAATACGGTGACTCGCCTGAGGCCGAGGAAAAAATCGCGAAGGAGATGGGCTGGCTCAAGGAACTGACTCCAGAAGAAGACGAGGCGGAAAGCAGGCGCATTGAGGAAATGAATCGCGCGTGCGAGGAAGCGTTGAACGAACCGCTGCCCGAACCGGATCCGCAACGCGAAGGCATTGACTGGATTCGCGACAAACACGGAGACATCCATCATCCGCTGCAACATCGGTGCTTCGAAAGCGCGATGAATTTTTGGAAACAGGCGGACAAGCTCGGTTTGAAAAAATCTGAGGACGACGATTTGCAGGAGTTCATTTTTGAATTTCAAAAGACCGGCGCGAAACTGGCCGGCGCGTTGGGCGGCATTCCGGAAGATCGCGGCTCGGCTGATCCGGCGTTCATCGTCGCGTGTTTGAAACGTGCGCTCGATCATTTGCACAAATCCCAGGCCGGACTCGAAGCCGTCGCGCCGAAAAAGATTCTGCCGGAGAAAATGGTGGCCGGGGCGCGGAAGGAACTGTTTGAAATCCGCGAGGGCATCCTGAAATTGATGGATGAATTTCGCGGGCGCAATTGAACTGCCGTCAGGAAATTTCGAGTGTGAATTGCTGCATTTATTAATTTGATTTTCCCTGTCCGGTTTCCGCTTCGGCGGCTGTATGTATGGTGAACGTAATGAACGATGACCAACAACTTTTGCGCCGTTACGCCGACGGCTCCGACGCCGCTTTTGGCGAACTCGTCGCTCGTCACGTCAATCTCACTTATTCTGTCGCGCTTCGGCAAACCGGCGGCGACGCGCATCGTGCCAAGGATATTTCGCAACTCGTTTTTACCGATCTCGCGCGCAAAGCCCGCTCAATTCCCTCTGATGTAGTTCTCGCAGGCTGGTTGCATCGCGCCACTCTTTTTGCGGCGAGGCAAATCGTGCGTTCGGAAAATCGCCGCCACGCCCGCGAACAGGAAGCTGTAAAAATGAACGCCATCAATTCTGAAACTTCACCCGATTGGGAACAAATTTCTCCAATGCTCGACGACGCGTTGTCCAGTTTGGGCGCAACGGATCGCGATGCAATTTTGCTCCGCTATTTTGAGCAGCGGAGCCACGCGGAAATCGGCGCGACTCTCGGAAGCAATGAGGATGCGGCGCGAAAACGAATCGCCCGGGCCTTGGAAAAGTTGCGAGGAATTCTTTTGCGTCGCGGAATTTCCACCACCGCCACCGTGCTTTCTACGGTGATTTCGGCAAACGCGGTGCAAGCTGCGCCTGTTGGTTTGGCTACGACTCTCGCAAGCGCATCGCTGGCGGGCGCAACGGCCAGTGCTGGAGCGACATTGACTTTTATGACCATGACAAAAATTAAAATTGGAATGATTAGCGCGATTGCCATTGCTGGAATTGCGACGCCGTTGGCAATTCAACATCAGTCGCAAGTGAAACTCCGCGAGGAAAATAAATCCTTGCGGCTGCAACTGGATCAACTCGCGCAACTCACGGCGGAAAACGAACGGCTCGCAAAAGTTGTTGCTCAAGGAAATAATTCGCTCACTAAAGATCAATTGAGCGAATTGCTTAAATTGCGCGGAGAAGTGGGCGTGCTGCGTCGGCAAAATCAACAGTTTGAAAAACTGCGCGTTGAAAACGAACAGCGTCGTGGAACTACCATCGCGCAAAATCAAGCAGCGCAATTGCCGACGGAAGAAGAAGCGAAACAAATCTCCGATAATACAGTCAACGCTCTAAAACTACTTGGACTTGCCATCCGGCTTTATGCGAACGACAACAAAGGTCAGTTCGCTACCAATTTTTTGCAAATCACAAATGAACTTCCGAAGACCTTTCCCGGTGGAATCACTTTGGAAGCTTTTGAATTTGCGCCACATTCTCAATTCGTAGATGAAACGATGCCGAACATGATCATTTTTCGGGAAAAAAATCCACGGCAATTGTCTAACGGAAAATGGGAACGGGTTTATACATTTGCAGATGGAAGTGCTCAAAAACAACAATCTGATGACGGGAATTTTGACGCTTACGAAAAGGAACATTCCATGACCGAAGAGATGATCAAAAATTCGACGAAGCGTTGAAGGTTTAAATTTTCGTTTCCGATTTATTCAGCATCTCGACGCGAGAAATATGTTCGAACCGACAGACACAAAGAGGCGTCAAAGTCGTGCCCCCGAAATCCAGATGAAGCGCAGATTTATTTTTCTTCAGTTTTCTCAACAGGCGACGCAAAGCCCAGCGCGCTGGAAATTTTCGCCATTTGTTTGCGCTCCTGCTCAATCCTGGCGACGAGTCTTTGTTTCCGGTTGGTGGGCGGTTTCTCGGTATTCGGTTGATCACATCGCGAGCCGTGTCGCTTGGAATAAACCTGGGTAAATTCCGCGCCGAAAAATAAAATTTGCGCCGAGTAATAAACCCACAAAAGAATCAGGACGAGCGATCCAGCCGCGCCGTAGGCTGAAGCGACGCCCGCGGTACCGAGATAAATGCCCAGACCCAGTTTTCCGACGACGAATAAACCGGCGGTCAGAAACGCGCCGATCCAAACATCGCGCCAGGCCACTTTCGCGTCCGGCAAAAATTTAAACAGCATGGCAAACAGCAAACTCACCGTGGCGAAAGACAAAATGAAACCGGCCGCGGGCATCACAATGCTCATACCAGGAACGCGGTTTTCGAGGAAATGGCCGGCGATGGCCAGGGCGGCTTCCAGCACGAGCGATACCAGCAATAAAAAACCAATGCCCAAAACCATGCTGAATGAGAGAAAATATTTTTTAATAAATCCCCAGACTCCGCCGGCGTTACTTTCCGGCGCTTTCCAAATGGTGTTCAGAGCATCTTTTAATTGAATAAAAACGCCCGCGGCGCCGAACAGCAAAGTGCCGAAAGCCAGCACCGTCGCGATACTGGTTTGCACTGGTTTTTGCGCTGCCTTGATCATTGATTCAATCGCCCCGCCTCCCTTATCGCCGACGGGTCCTTTAACTTGACCGACGATCTGCACCTGAGCGTTATCAAAAACAAGACCCGCGATCGTAATCGCAATGAGGACCAAAGGCGCGATGGAAAATATCGTGTAATACGCCAAAGATGCGCCGAGCCGCGGCGCCTTGTCGCGCGACCATTCGGAAAAAGTTTCCTTTAACAACGGCAAAAATGCTTTGAAATTAAACTTTCTTTTTTTTCGAGTAGAATTTTCTTCCATCCGAAAAATCAAATCATGAATCGGACCTTGCTCAATCGGGTTCGCCCTCAAAATTAAAATGGTTAAATGCCTGAGCCATTTTCAATGGGCCGCAAATGAATTCGCTCCTCAAAATTTTTTGACAGGGATTGAGTTTCTCTGCTTGATTTCCGCGCGTTTGGCGTTATTTCTCAACACTCAAACTTTACTGATCAAATGCCTTACCAAGAAATCACGCCGCCTGCGGGCGAAAAAATCACCATTAGCGGCGGGAAACTGAGTGTTCCCGAAAATCCAATCATTCCCTTCATTCGCGGCGACGGCACCGGGCCGGATATTTGGGCGGCGAGCGAACGGGTGTTTGATGAAGCGGTGAAAAAAGCGTACGGTGGGAAGAGAAGAATTTCGTGGTTCGAAGTTTTCGCGGGCGAAACCTCTTTTAAAAAATTTAATAATTGGCTTCCTGACGATACCGTTGAAGCCTTCAAGGAATTTCTCGTGGGCATCAAAGGGCCGCTGACCACGCCGATTGGCGGCGGTATTCGTTCGCTCAATGTCGCTTTGCGGCAGATGCTCGACCTCTACGTTTGTTTGCGACCTCTCCAATATTTTACGGGCGTTCCTTCGCCAGTGAAACATCCGGAAAAAGTGGACATGACAATTTTCCGGGAGAACACGGAAGATATTTATGCGGGAATCGAATACGCCGGCGGCACGCCCGAAGCGCAAAAAGTTTTGGATTTTCTCGCGAAAGAATTTCCCAAAGATTTCGATAAAATTCGTTTTGGCACGAAGGAAAAAATCGCTGACTACATGAAACTTGCCGCGCCGGATCACGATGCTTCCCACATTCCTGTGCAAGTTGGAATTGGCATCAAACCGGTTTCAAATGTCGGCACGATTCGTCTCGTCAAAGCCGCGATTGAATACGCGCTGAAATTCAAACGCAAAAGTGTGACGCTTGTTCACAAAGGCAACATCATGAAATACACCGAAGGCGCGTTTCGTGATTGGGGTTATTCAGCAGCGGAAAGAATTTTCGGCGACAAAGTTTATACCTGGGCGAAATGGGAAAAAACCAAAAAAGAAAAAGGCGAAGGGGCTGCGAATGACGAGCAAAAGGCCGCGCTGAAAAATGGCGCGGTTTTAATTAAAGACGCCATTGCCGACATCGTTCTCCAACAAGTTCTCACTCGCCCGGAAGATTTCGATGTCATCGCGACGTTGAATTTAAACGGCGATTATTTGTCCGATGCGCTCGCGGCGCAGGTCGGCGGCATCGGCATCGCGCCCGGCGGGAATATTAACTACATCACCGGCCACGCCATATTTGAAGCGACGCACGGCACCGCGCCGAAATATGCGAACCAGGATCGCGTCAATCCCGGCAGCGTTGTGCTGTCCGGTGAAATGATGTTGCGTTATCTTGGTTGGGTGGAAGCGGCGGATTTAATTATCAAAGGATTGAACGGCGCAATTGGATCGAAACGGGTTACTTACGATTTCGCGCGCTTGATGGAAGGCGGCACGGAAATTAAATGTTCCGAGTTTGGCGAAAATATTGTCGCGCACATGTAATTGAATTCTCTGCAAAACTTATAGCGCCGAGGCTCTTCGAAGACGAAAAGCCAGATTGGTAACCTAATAACGCTACAATTTTTTACGGAGTGCGAACACGATAAAATCGCTGCGGATCATTGGGCGGCACGATGACATTCACAGAAAGATTGGTGCTGGTGGCAATTACATTGGTGACAGTCAGCCAGTTAGTAGTGCCAAGATTGGTGTTCGATTGAAGTTCATAAGAAGCGTTGACCATGGCCGACCAGTTAAGAGTAACATTTGTTCCATTCACCGATGGCGTTCCGAGAACAGGTGCCGAAACAAATGGGGCCACATCTGCATAAGTCGTTCCAATGCGAATTTCATCAAGGACCAATTCCGCGTAAGGCGACCCGGCCGAGGTTGAACGGTCTCCGCCAGCAAAGGGACGAATTCGGTTAAAGCTAAAATCAAAGGCACCTAGAGAATTCGTGTCAGCCTGGCTAAGAGTTGGCTCGCTGCCAAGTAGCGGGTTGACGAAAAGATAGGCGTTATCGAAATTTGTTCCCGCAATATGATCAATGCGAACTACGATCAAATTAGTTCGACTGTAGGAGATGGTGGAAGGTTTGGCGTTGGTCATATTACCTGTTGGAATAATGCTAACGACATTATTACTGGTCAGAGCAGTATTGCCCATCGCCAATTTTTCTTTGTTGGAAGGGAGGCTGTTGAACAATGATAAATTTGCCGAACGCGGATACGGGTTGCTGGGGATAGCGGGGAGGTTTGTGGTCGGACCCTGCCGCACGGCCAGAAAGCTGACCCAGGTCGTTGTGTCATCGGTGCCGTTTGTTCCGCGCACGTAGCTGAGAAGACGATTAGGTTGAGCCGCCGCACTGTTGGTGGCGTCCATCGTTGAGCCCTGCAGGAAAAGGCTGCCACCCAATGTGACCAGCCGATTTCCCTGTGCGTCTGTGTAACTCAGACTAGTCGCCTGATTTGTAGCAGTGCCGCCGTTGCCGTTCGGCTGCCATGGTTCGGAAAATCCACTGCCGCCATTTTGTCCCACGATGCTGTCCCCAGGAGTATAATCAAATCCTTCATACGAAAGGAGCGTGGCTTTAGATGATGACGTCGCACTTAAAAAAACAAAAGTCACGATGATCGCAAAAATTCGAGGATTCAAGTTTGCGCAGCTTAGTGAGGCGGATAAATTCTTTTCACTAGAGAAAACGGTTTTCATAATATCATTAAAGTTGACTGACTATTTACAACGAAAAATAAGTATGGCTCCTAATCAAAAGTCAAGTTGGATTTTGAGAAAATCGTGGGAAAAAAGTTTGAACGCCCTCCAACTTTTCGGAATTTTAACTTGTCTATCGAGGTTGGCTCTATTAATATTTTCACATGTCACGCCGTTATATTATCTTCTCGGTTATTACGTTTATTTTTATGCTGGCCCCGGCGAGCTTTGCCCAAATCAGCAAAGGGAATTTTATTCTGCTTAATCGCGGATTGCAGATTCAGGGACTGGTCACGCCGGATAACTGGTTTCATCCGGATACCTATTCCAACGCCAACTACACCGCTGTGAGTTTTCTGTGGAACTCCACCGGCAACCTCGGTCCCCCTTCCAAGTTCCTCGGTCCCGCGCCAGGCTCCCTGTGGGCGCGATGGGTCACAGATGAAACAAATATGCCGGGCATGGGTTTCGGCCAGACCGGAAATGGAAACTCATTCTCGCGCACCAATGAAATTCCGTATACCAATCAACTTGTCAGCATTCAACTTGGTGACGAATGGAACCTCAACGACGACGCCACCCGCACTCGGCTGGTGAATTGGTTTCTTACGGTTCGCAGTAATTGGCCCAATGCCATTCTTTATCATAATAATTGGGGCGGTCAGGTTGGGGACACTCAGCTATCGGATTTCATATCTCGCGCGCGACCCGATATGCTTTGCTTCGATACTTACCCGTGGCAATCAATTTATGACCTCAATCAACCCAATCACACTGGCGCTCCCATTCCCGGCCCTGGCAGCACACTCCTGCAAGGTTGGTATGGATACTTGCGCCAGGACCGCGAGTATGCGAGAGCCTTTGGTATTCCCCTGGCTATCTACCGCCAAACCTTTCATGCCGTGCAAGACTACGACCAGCATATCTTTCGTGATCCTTCTCCATCAGAACTTCGACTCAATACCTTTGCCGCGATGGCTTTCAGCGCGAAATTTTTCTCCGACTTTACTTACAACACCGGCGCGGCCTCTCTCTTTACCAATCTAGGTGGCGGCTCAGGTGATACTGTCATCAGCAGCAACGGCCTTTATGCGGAGATGATAGACATCAACAAGCGCGCGCGGAATTTCGGCAAGGCGCTGACCCGGCTTACACCCATTACAATCGAAGGTGTCACTGGTTACACGACAAGTATCATGTTTCTTCGTGGCAAAGACGCCAGCGGCAATTTGACGCCAATCCCTTCCGGCTTTCTTCCGGACCCGCAAGACCAGAACTATACTGACTGGGTTTATCAGCGAAACGATCCGTTCTTAAATGGATGGAGTGTTACTAACAAAGCTGGAATTAAAAACAATGGTAACAAAGGCGATGTAATTATCGCGTGGTTCAAAGTAATGGACGAGAGTTTCGACGGCCCCAATTTCAATAACCAAATCTATTTCATGGTGGTCAATGGACTAACTGATCCAACCGGGAGCGCCGCCGATTGTTTGCAAGAGATAAAACTTAATTTTTCCAACCCTCCTCAAACGACAGCAGTCCTGCTCGATCCCGTGAGCGGTTTGTTGCAAACCAATACCATGACGGACATAGGCAGCGGTAAGAGACAGCTTGTTTTGAATTTGAACGGCGGCGATGCGGCGTTATTTAAGTTACAGACGGGGGCGCCCTTTGTCGGAATGACTCTCATTTCCACGCGATTGAATATTCAATTGCAATCAGGTATTCCAGCAATTAGCATTCAAGGCGTCATTGGTTCTCGTTACGAATTGCAGGTCGCGCCGTCACCCCCGAGCGGCAACTGGGCTTCCTTGACCAATCTTCTCCTTCCCACATCGCCCTACTCGTTCCTGGATACTACCTCTTCAAATGCCAATACTCGTTTTTATCGGACAATCAGTCTTCCGTAAAAAACAATCGCCTACGTTTGTGCTGGTTTAAGGTCGCTGGCCGGCGAGGCAGCCGCGCTGTGGGAGTCACAAAGAATCGTTGACATTGCTCCAGCAATTTTTATTCTGGTTTCAATGAATCGTCTTCAATTTATTTTGCTCAATACAGTCAGTTTTTTTGTGGTCATTATATTGGTGACTCACTTTTTTATTGTTCGCGCCAATAATGAATTGAGCGGTGCAGTGGCACGGAATCAAGCCGCCATTAGTAATGCACGCCAGCTTGAACCGATCCTCGATCAGCTCGCTAAAAGAATCGCCCGCGGTTCGGAGGCTGATCCGCGTTTGCGCAATATTCTCGTTAAACATGGACTCACCGTGACGTTGGACGTGGATGGAAAAAAGAAAACTTATCCCTGAATTTTTAATTATTATTCCTATGAGCGATCCTGAAAATAAAATCTTGCCGGAAAAAATCACGATCGAAAACTTTCCTCTCCCCGGTGCCCGTTATTCCCCATTTTGGGCGGTGTTCGCAGTTTTTCTCACTTTGGCTATTGTGCAAAGTTTTTATTTGAAAGGCGTTCTGGATCAGCGTCATCAAATCCAGGCGGCCGATGAACAGGTGAAAAAACTTTTACCGCAAGCCCAGACTATCAATCAAACCGTGGAAAAAGTGGGTTACGAACTCGTAGCCTTGGCCAACGCTAAAAGCGTGGAGGCCAACAAAATAATTTCCGAATTTAAAATCCATTTAAATCCTCCGCCATCGCCCGCTCTTCCGCCTCCGCCAGCAAAATAAATCCTGCGACACTAGATTTGCAATCTGACTTTTAAATTAGTGATACGGGTTGAGCGGACGCAAATTCCATTCTTCCACCAACTCTTTGGGAATTTCGCCGAGGAACCGCGAAGCTTTTTGAAAAATATTCCCACTGTTTCCCGCCGTGGCGCGCAGGATCGGATAACTCAAATACAATTCATTTTTTGCCCGCGTCACTGCCACGTAAAATAATCGCCGCTCTTCTTCTTCTCCTTCCAACGAATCGAGCGAACGCGCTGAGGGAAAAAGTCCATCGCAGAGCATAATGATAAACACGACTTCGAACTCCAAACCTTTGGCCTGATGAATGGTCGAGAGGCGAATCTGTTCGTCATCTTTGGTGACGGGCTGTTTCTCCTCGGCTTCGACATTGGTGAGCAGCGCCAGTTGCGTAAGGAAATCTTCCAGACTGTTAAATTGCTGCGCGAAAGAGGCAAGTTGTTCGAGGTCTTCCAGTCGCTGCCGAAAATTCGCGTATTGCTCCTGCAAATATTCTTTGTAACCCGCTTCGATGACCAACTGAATCATGCGCGAGGCATTTCCTCGAACCGGTTCCGTTTCCAATTGCGCCAAAGTAGCGATGAATTGGGCCCAGGCGACGGCTGCTTTTTTTGGAACCGCAGGCGCACATTTTTGCAATGCCGTCGCGATGGGATTCTGGATTCTGGATTCTGGATTCTGGTTTTTCTCTTCCGAATTCTGCTCTTGAAAACAGCCCCATAATTTCTCCGCGCCTTTTCCGCCAATGCCGGGCAACAAACGCGCGAGACGTTTAAACGAAAGTTCGTCGCGCGCGTTGCCGGCCAATTTTAAATAGGCCGCCACATCCTTGACATGAGCCTGTTCAAAAAAACGAATGCCGCTCGTGATGCTGAAGGGAATATTCCGCCGCGTGAATTCCAACTGCAATTCCAGCGCGTGAAAATGGGAGCGATACAAAACCGCCATTTCGTTTAATTGAACTCCCTCATCCCGCAATTCCAAAACGCGTTGCGCGACAAATGCAGCCTGCTCACCGCCGCCGGAACAAGTCACCACAATCGGTTTGTCACCCGATTTTCGCGCGGGCGCAAGTTGTTTGGCAAATTGATTGATGTTGGAAGAAATGGCCGCATTGGCGACCGCCAAAATTTCCGGCGTGCTTCGATAATTGGTTTCGATTTTGTAGGTTTTGGCGTTCGAATAACGCTCGGGAAATTTTAAAATATTTTGAAAATTTGCGCCGCGCCACGAATAAATACTTTGCGAGTCGTCGCCCACCACCATGACGTTGTGATGCCGCGCCGCCAGCAAATCAATCAGGTCGCCTTGCAGTTGGTTGGTGTCCTGATATTCATCCACCAAAATGAATTGAAAACGCCGCTGATATTGCTCGCGAACCTCTTCGTGATCCCGCAAAAGTTTCAACCACAAAACGAGAAGATCATCAAAATCCATGGCGTTCGTGGAAATTTTTCTCGCGGTATATTTCTTCTGTACTGCGGAAATTTGTTCGGCCAGTGCAGAAAAATAATCGTATTGCTCGGCTAAAATTTCCAACACGGTTTTTTGTTTATTGAGTGCCATCGAAAAAATATCGCCCAGCACTTCGGCCTTGGGAAAACGTGTCGCCTTCACATCAATTTCCATTTCGCCCAGGCACGCGTTCAGCAAATCTTTGGCGTCTTCGCGATCCATAATATTGAAATCCTGTTTGTAACCGAGCAGGTTGGCATGGCGCCGTAAAACACGATTGCCCACGGAATGAAATGTCCCGCCCCAAAGCGACGGCAATTCGCTGCCCAGCAAATCCGCCGCGCGTCGCATCATTTCGTTGGCGGCTTTATTGGTAAAAGTGAGAAGTAAAATACGTTCCGGCGGAATACCTTGTTCAATGAGAAAAGCCACGCGATAAATCAACGTGCGCGTTTTGCCGGAACCGGCTCCCGCAATAACAAGCGAAGGTCCCGGCAGCGCCGTGACCGCGGCGAATTGTTGTTCATTGAGTTCGCGCGCGTAATCAATTTGAACTTGGAGCGGCGCTCCGGACGGTTGCAACAAATAATCGCGCGACATCGAGAAAACTTAACGGGGAATTTTAAAAACGGAAAAGATTTTTAAAGAATTTCGCGCGCCGCTTGATTTTGCGCAAACGTAATTTACAATCGGTAATTTTAAATGGCCCAACATCCTCCACTCTCCTCTCACAACGATCCCACCTTCGCCGCCAAATCGCGTTCCACTTGGGAAGTCATCCGGCGTGTCGCCGTTTATTTGAAGCCCTACAAATGGATGGCATTCGGCACCGTCGCTTGCGCCGTGCTTTCGCTCCTGATGGGTTTTGTTTATCCGTTGCTGACGAAATATATTATTGACGACGTGATCGGCCAAAAACGAATTGATCGCCTCACGCCCATTATGCTCGCCTTGCTTGGCGCATTTTTGTTGCGCGAACTTTTCAACAGTCTGCGCATTCGCATCAATAATACTTTCGAGCAAAATGTTATTTACGATATGCGCCGCGAAGTTTATGGCCGCTTGCAACGATTGCCGGTCAATTATTTTGATCAACGCGCTTCCGGCGATTTAATGACCCGCATCATTGAAGATGTCAATTCGGTCGAGCGCCTTTTAATTGACGGCACGGAACAGGGAACGGTCGCGATCCTCAGCATCGCAGGCGTGCTCGCCATTATGTTTTATAAAAATTCCGCGCTCGCCTGGGCCGCCTTGATGCCCGCGCCGTTGCTGCTCGGCGGCGCGCTTTGGTACACGCTCACCGCTCATCGGCGTTATCGCGCTCAACGCCACGCTTCCAGCGCGATGAACGCGCTGCTCATGGATAATTTGCAAGGCGTGCGTCAGATAAAATCTTTTGGCCGCGAAAATCATGAAGACGCGCGTTTTGCGCAGCGCGCCCAAGAGTTGCGCCAGGGAACTTTGGGGGTCATGCGCGTCTGGGCAAATTATTCTCCGGCAATGACTTTCGCAGCTTCGCTCGGTCTGGGCCTGGTTTTTTGGATCGGCGGCGAAATGGTCATTGCCGATAAAATCACCATCGGCCAACTAATCGAATTTATTTTTTATCTCGCGCTTTTTTATGAACCGATTCGCGGCTTGCATGGATTAAATCAAATGCTGCAAGCCGCGC
>JALYXC010000268.1 GCA_030947315.1 Verrucomicrobiota bacterium
CGGAATAGGCAAACGAGGCCGTTCCGAAGTGTTGAAATTATTTGCCTACGTCCAATTCGTATATTTCGGAATTAAATATAACGAACATTGTGCGTAATAACTAATAGTTCTTCCCCATTAGGACGATTAGTCACCGTCGTATGGTCCTTTCACTTCCTGCTTCCTTTATTAGAAATCAGAACTGGGACTAATTAAGGAATTTCCCCGGCTCATTTTCCTTTTGATTTTAGCACGAAACGATAGATTTTTTCATTTTCCCTCTTGCAAGGAGAAAAAAATGCGCCAGCTAAAGATTGCAGCCTATATCTGTCTGCGATAATTTTTTCAGCATGGAAGCTTTAACCCAACCCGAAGTTATTTTAACTCATGAGAGCGATCTGGACGGTTTCGTTTCAGGAATTCTTTTGCAGCGATTGGCCCACAAACTTTTCCATACCGACGTTCGTCTCGAGACTTATCATTACAGTAATTGGAAGCTGCGCGAGCCGCGCGAAAAATCGGCCTGGGTTTGCGACTTCACGTTCGAACCGCGTCTGGACAAACCGAATTGGCTCGTGGTGGATCATCACGCCACGGAAACGCCCGCCAAAAATGCGCAATTAATTTATGACATCAATAAATCCGCCGGCCTTCTTTGTTACGAACTGTGCCAAAAGCATGGCCTCGCTTCGCCTGAATTGGATCGCCTCGTTCACTTTAATAATGTGGCCGATTTATTTCTGGAAAATGAAAACGATTTTGTCATCGCTAATGATTACGCAAACCTGGTCAAGACTTATCAGTTTTGGAATTTGCATTCATTAATCGAAGGCCAGTTGGAAAAACTACTCGATCATCCACTGCTCGAAGTGATGGCCGCTAAACGGCGTGTGGAAGATCCACTCGGCTTGGCTTGGAGCAAAAAACATGTGGAGCAAATCAGCCCGTCGGTCGGTTTTGTAGATACGGTGGTGGGAAATAATAATTTAATCGTCCATCAATTATTGGAACAAAAGGCGACGCCGTTTCCAGTCTTGTTGACTTTATTTCGCAAAGCCAACGGCGCGGTGCTGGTCAGTTTAAGGAGTCGTCAGGGCGAAGCGCTGAAAATTGCCGAACAATTACACGGCGGTGGTCATGCCAATGCGTGCGGCACCACCCTGCCCCGCTCGGTCAAAACGATTCCTGATGCGCTCGATTATTTGCGACAGGTATTAAATCCCGCTTCCAAAAAAGAAACTGGCTTAAATAATTTGGAAAGTTTATTTGCGGCCATTGAAGTGAAGAAATAATCGAGGCTATTTTATCTTACTGGCTATTTTTTTACCGCTGATTGACACCGATTACGCGGATTAGGAAAGAGAATTTTTTCGAAGAAGCCGGTAAATAATTTCCCGGATACAATTTTTAATCCGTAAAATCCGCGTAATCCGCGTTCTAAAAAACAAGAATAGTTCCGCCTCGCTATTCAACCCAAACGATAAACAATGCGCGCTTTGTCCAGATCGTAGGGAGACATTTCAATTTTCACGCGATCGCCCACCGTCAGCCGAATAAATCGCTTGCGCATCTTGCCGGAAATATGAGCGAGCACTTGATGTTTATTGTCCAACTCGACTCGAAACATTGTCCCAGGCAAAACGGTGTGGATGCGGCCTTCCAATTCGATGTGTTGCTCCATGAATTCTTTCTTCGGAAAACAAAAAGTGTGAGACCCCGTCGCCGGAATCTCACACTGTTTTGGAAAAACTAATTAATAGCGATTCCCGCGTTCGCGACGTTCTCCACCCCGACCACCACCACCGCCGCCACTTCCGCCGTAACCACCCCCGCCGGATCGTGCGCCTCCGCCTCCGTAACCGCCGGAACGCGCTCCGCCGCCCGTGCGTTCTTCGCGAGGACGCGCCTCATTGACGGTCAGATCGCGACCGTCATGATTTTTTCCGTGAAGCGCTGCGACGGCTGCATCGGCGCCTTCTTTGGTTTCCATGGTGACAAACGCGAAACCGCGAGGGCGTCCGCTGAATTTGTCCATCATCAAATTGACTTCGGTGACGGTTCCATATTGGGCGAAAAGATCTTGCAGATCGTTTTCAGTGGTATTGAAGGAAAGATTTCCCACAAACAATTTTGTATTACTCATGATGACTGTATTTTGTAGACTGATTGCCTTTCTCGACTGTTCCCGGTCATCGGGTTTCAAATCATCATTGAATTAACACTTCACTGAAGATTTTCCATGCCTTTGAAATTGACAAGTGATCTAACTGAGGCCGGATTGTAACGCTGCCGAAAAGAATTGCAACATTTTTTTTGCGAAATTTTAATACGCCGGCGGGAGCCGATTGTTGTTCAAACTTCATCCCGCGAAATGGTCGCTTCAATTTGTCCGTGCGGCTCATCGGTCGGCACAAAAATTTCATTTTTATTTTCCAAACCGAACGGCGACAAATTCACCAGAAGACAATGCTTATTCGGCATGACCAAATGGATCTGGGAAATTTCTGAGGCGCTTTGCAATCCGGCCTCCGCCATCTGGTAAAGCGTCGTTTGTACTGATGGACTATAAGTCGTCGCAAACACTTTTAACATGGCCGCCAAAATTTTTTGATTGCTCAGTGAATAATTTTCCGGCGCATTTTGATAAAGCCAGGTTGCTTTTAAATTCGTGGCCAGAATTCGCTCTTTGGTTTCGGGCAGCGTGGTGAATTTATCTTTCGGATAGCCTTCGAAACCCGATTCGGTGGTTTTTAAAATCAGCAAATCTTCCACGCCCGATTCCACGGAAAATTTTTCGCGCGAGCAAACGATTCGCGCAAAAAGTTTCGCTCCGGGATTTCGTAAAAAGCTATGGGGATGCGGCGCGTTATTTATTTCCATGCGCTGCCAGGAATGTTCGCGCAAACGAATCGTCACTTGCCTGATTTGTGGATAATCATTCAAAAAATGTTCTCCCAGCGCGCGGCCGAATAATTCGATTTGATCGCCCAAATGTTCTTGCGCCAACGCGTTCACCGTATTTTTCATGGTGTCAGTCGCCACGACCAAACGATTATCTCCTTTCAGATACGAATCGGCAAAATCGCCTTCCAACACCACGGAAACCTCGACTTCTTTCAATTCGTGCCGCGATGCCACCCTCGTTACTTTCATCACGCGGACTCGCGCTTTCCCATATTGTTGATGCAAAAGTTTCATGTTTGGCCAAAGGATTAAACCGAAAATCAATGCGAGTCGTCATTATTTATTTGCAGCCAAACCGTTTTTAAATAAGCCGGCCCCTCGCGGCTAATTGGAAAATCCGGCGGTTGCGGGACGTACTGTTCCCGCACAATTTTTCGGCGCGCCGCGGTTATTTCTGTTTTAATAATGGCCAGAAAATTTTCCGGCGCGAACGAGGCCGTGTTGTTTGAGGCAAACAAAATTCCGTTCGGTTTTAGAATCGGCAAGGCCGCTTTGATGAGTTTGCCATAATTTTTTTCAGCTTGAAAGCATCCCGATTTCTTTGAGTGCGAAAAAGTGGGTGGATCAAGAATAACGACATCAAAGACGCGTTTCTTTTTGGCCCAGCGCCGCAGCCAATCGAAAACATCGCCGCAGATAAATTCATGGTTGGACATTTCCAAGTGGTTCAGCGCGAAGTTTTGTTTGCCCCAGTTCAGATATTTTTTGGATAAATCCAGGCTCGTTACTTTTGCGCCTGCCCGCGCTGCGCAAACCGAAAAGCCGCAGGTGTAAGCAAAAGTATTGAGAACCGTCAAACCCTGCAATGGACAGAGGTTTTCTTCGAGCGAACCTAGCGATGAAATATCAGAAATGAAAAAATCAGGCCCGATATAATTCGTTAACAATCGGCAGCGATTTTCCCGTTGATCGAGAAATAACCCGACCGAATAACCTTCCGAAAAACGAAGGGCGAATTTGACCCCGTATTCCCGCACCAAAAATTCTTCCGGCGCAATTTCGCCGCAAATAAATTGTGGCGATTTTTCTCGCGTGGTGTTTTGAACATGCCGATTTAAAGTTTTGTGATAAACGCCGCGCGCGGCAAATTTCCCCATCGCATCCATCGAAAAACTTTTCTGGTCATCGCCAGGCGGCTCCCAGGATTCTGAAAGCAAAAAATCGCCGAGTTTGTCCAGGTGCCAGCCGGGCCAGCCATCGGCCGCGCCGTCAATCAAACGAAAAGTATTCGTCAAATTAAAATCAATCACCGCGGCGCGCAAAGCCAAACGTGGGTCGCAGGCAAAATCGGTTGGCGCAATCAATTTCAGTTCCTGACCGCTGCTCGGATGTTTAAAAATCAATTCGGCGGCATGAAGATAAATGCGCGCCGCGGCGGTTCCGCCATAAACTGCATCGCCTAAAATTGGAAAACCGTTTGCGGCGGCGTGAACGCGAATCTGATGAGTTTTGCCCGTGAGCGGTCTGGCTTCGACTAGAAAATTTTGCGTCCTGAGTTTTGAATTTTGAATTGTTTCCAATTTTGGACTTTGGATTCTGAAACCTGGATTTTCCTCCGACTCTCGATCAGCGAGTTTTTTAAAATGCGTTTCGGCGCGCTCGCTGCCGACATGAAGCGGACGGTTCACATATTTTTCTCCGGCGCGAACCAAAGCCGATTCGATTTTTAAATTTTTAAAAGTTACGGAGCGATCGGTCAGGAAAAAATATTTTTTCTGAACGGTTCCTTCAGAAAATTGCTGAGTCAGCGAGCGATTGGCTAAAGTCGATTTTCCGAAGAGCAGCAGACCTGAAGTTTCCTTGTCGAGCCGATGAAGAACAGCCAGACGCGCCCAACGCGGCTGCCGATTTTTGAGCCACTCGTAAATGCCCATGCCCGCAAATGGTCCGGGCGAATGTGTATTAAGACCCGCTGGTTTATTGATAGCGAGCAAATCTTCATCTTCAAAAATGATGAGGTTTTCCATTTGAAATTTGCGGAAAAAAACCTGCGCAGGAAAATGTTTGCGCGTTCCTACTTCCTTTTTGAAGCTGCCGTGGCCGCTGCTTGGCCGGTGACCAGCGCGGTGGAAGCAGAAGTGCCGCTAACTCTAAAAAATTCGCCGTTCGCTTTCACGATGGCCTGACCCGGCGCAATGACGTCAACAAAACTTCCGCGATTAGCGTAGGAAGCAATGGAGCCATCGCGATTCCCCGCCGTCACCGCCGTGACTTCATTCCAGGCGGCCGGAAAAACCGGGGCCGTAGTCGGCTCATTGCCGGCCGCCGCAAAAATAGTCCCGCCTTGCGAATAAATTCTCTGCAGAACCGAATGCAAAAAATCATCATTCCCGCCGGCTCCTCCTAAACTCAAATTATAAAATTGCGCGCCCGCATCCATCGCGGCGATCGCGCCTTTGGCGACCTCAAAACTGGTGGTGGAACCGTTCGGGCCGTAGACATCAATCGGCAATATTTTTATATTATTGCCGCCTTGCGCAATTATTTGCGCCATGGAATTGCCATGCGTAAGGGCCTCGCCGCTGCCGCTGGATTCGCCCGCCACAGAAACTCCCGGCAATAAATACGAAGCCAGGTCGGGCCCGATTGAGCCGAGACCCGTGTCAATTAAAGCCACTGTAATCTGGCTACCCGAGCCATTGTTCGGTTTCAAATTTAACGAAGCCGAAGCGGGCAGCGACGCCATTTCCGTCGGAGAAGGACGATCAAAAGAGTAATTGGAATCCACCGCAATATCGTGCTTGGTCTGGACTAATTCGCGAGCGGCCTGAGCGGCTGTTTCATCTTTAAATCGAAGCCGATACGCATTCAAATCTTCGGCGCGCCCGACGATTTTTCCGCCCAGCTTCTGCGCCAATTCTTCGATGCTCGCTCTCGAGCCGGGTTTGAGCGTCAAAATTAATTCGTTCAGAATGCGCTGATCTTTGGCTAATTTTGTCTGGTGAATTAATTGCGTGGCGTCTTCGCGCGAAGTGCGATAAACGAAAAATTTAGGAGCCGAATTGGTCCCCGCCACCAGCGCATAATTTAAATCGCCCAATAATAATTTCAGCGCTTCGGTCGACGAAACGTCTTTAAATTTTGCGGAAACTTTATGGGCGGCGCTCGGTTCAACATAAATTTCCCAACCGGTTGCCGCAGAAATTTTTTCCAACAAAATCGGCAGAGTCCAATTTTGAATTTCGGCATCCACCCGGTTTTGATTGGTGCGCCAGTGGAACGATTCCGTGGCCGCTGCTGAAAACGCGACACAAAATAAAATCATCAAACCCGCCGTAAAATTCCGGCCAACTTGTTTCACAAAATCATTATAGCAGATCACCAACCGAAAAGCGAGAAAAGTTTGTTGATATTTATCATTTCATAAAACTTGAAATTTCAAATTTAAACTTCAAACTGCCGCTTCTCATGGCGACCATTGCAATCCTCGGCACTCTCGACAGCAAAGGCGAGGAACATGCTTTTGTCGCCCAACAAATCCAACAGCGCGGCCACAAAACTTTGATCATTGATGTCGGCACGCTCGGTCAACCAAAATTAAAACCAGACATTCGGCGCGAAGAAGTTTTGGCCGCCGCCGGATTTCAACCGGCAAAAATCCTCCAGAAAAAAGATCGCGGCCAGGCCGTGAGCGCCATGTCACAAGGCGCGCCGATTGTGCTGGCGAAATTGGCGGCGTCGAAAAAAATAGGCGGCGTAATTTCCATCGGCGGCGGCGGCGGCACGGCCATTGCCACCGCAGCCATGCGCGCGCTGCCGATTGGTTTTCCGAAGATCATGATTTCAACTTTGGCCAGCGGCAATACCGCGCAATATGTCGGCGTCAAAGATATCGTGATGTTTCCGAGCATCGTGGATGTTTCCGGCCTCAATCGCATTTCACGACAAATTTTTACTCAGGCGGCTGGAGCCATTTGCGGAATGGTGGAAGTGGGCCGTCAAGGTCGAACAAGCTCTCCTCAAAATACTTTCAAGCGTCAATCCGACAAACCAATCATCGTTGCCAGCATGTTTGGCAATACAACCGAATGCGTCCAGCGCGCCCAAAAAATTCTGGAACAGGCCGGTTATGAAATTTTGGTTTTCCACGCCACCGGCATCGGTGGACGAACCATGGAATCGCTTATTGAAACTGGATTAGTCGCCGGCGTTCTGGACATCACGATCACTGAATGGGCCGATGAACTGGTTGGCGGCGTGTTGAGCGCTGGGCCGACTCGCCTGGAAGCCGCCGCGAAAAATGGAGTTCCGGCGATTGTTGTTCCGGGCTGTCTGGACATGGTTAATTTTCACGCGCCGGAAACTGTGCCCGCGAAATTTAAAGGAAGAAATTTTTACGCGCATAATCCGCAAGTCACCTTAATGCGCACGACGCTCCAGGAAAATGCGCGCCTGGGAAAAATTATAGCGGAAAAATTGAATTGCTCCATCGGGCCTCTTTCCGTTTTGTTGCCATTGCAAGGCCTGAGTATCATCAGCGCGCCGGGCCAGAAATTTTATGATGCGGCTGCTGACCACGCGTTGTTTGCATCGCTGAAAAAAAAATTACGCAAAACAATCGAAGTCATCGAAATGAATTGCGCGATTAACGACGCGGCTTTTGCGGAAACCTGCGCGCAAACATTATTGAAAAATATTGGCCTCCACGTTCCTCAGAGGCCCAACCAGAAATAAAACAGCAGTCCGGCCAGGAGCAACGCAACCAGCCACCAATACCAGCGCAGAGGGTGAGGA
>JALYXC010000292.1 GCA_030947315.1 Verrucomicrobiota bacterium
GGTGTCTTCTGTGGCGCGCCTAATTCCATATGTGAACGTCTGTCTGTTTCGAGCAATGGCGGATCTGGCATCGAAGCCTGGAACTCCACAGTGCGCGACTGCCAGGCGCAATTAAATAATAGCCTCGGGGGTATCTCCGCGCTCTCCAGTACCGTATCCGGTTGCCTCGTTCAGTCGAGCGCGGTAAGTGGCATTTTTGTATTTGGTCCCGGTAGCCAAATTATAGGCAATACTTGCATAGGAAATAACACGAGCCTTAGCGCAAGTGACGCAGGCATTTATATCAACGACAGCAACAATCGCATTGAGGGTAATCATGTGACGGCCAGCGGATCCGCTGGCATCAGAGTCAACGACTCTTTCTTTACCAACAACGTCGTTATCAAAAACACGGTGGCTGGAAATGGCGCGAACAACTACCTCGGCACGAATTTCAACGATTTCGGGCCTATTGGCACAGCCGCCGCCTCTACCAGCCCCTGGGCGAATATTTCCCATTAAACCAACCTAAGACCTTTGCAAAACGTCGCAGCCACATGACAAATTACTTTTTCAACTCCGCTTTGGTTTTTGTTTGGAGCGTGTCGAGTTCCGGTTTTTTTTCTTCCCGTTCTTCTTTGGTCATGCGGTCAATAAAAAGAATTCCTTTTAAATGATCAACTTCATGCTGGATGGCGCGCGCGAGCAATCCGCCGCAACGAAATTCAATCGGCTCGCCTTTTTTGTTCAGCGCTGAAACCTCAATAGATTCCGGCCGGGATATATCGGAATAAATTTCCGGAAAACTCAGACAACCTTCCCCGCCCGCCACCGATTGTCCCAACGGTTTTATTTCTGGATTAATCAGCGTCAAAGGCATGAGCGAGTGCGGATCGGCCGGCTGTCCTCGTAATTCCAAAGTGGAAGGCCGCTCGGTCACTTCGCTAATGTCAATCACGGTCAATTGAAACGCCTGCCCAATTTGCTGCGCGGCTAAACCGACGCCGCGAGCCGCACGCATCGTCTCGAACATATTCTGAATCAACTCGGAAATTTCCGGGGTAATTTTTTCAAGGCGCGCCCCTTTTTTTCGCAAAATGGGATGACCATATTTAAGGACGGGAAGAATCATGGAAACTCAAGTCACTCCCTTTCTTTCCAGTGTCGCAGTGATTCGGCCAGTTCCAAAACCGTCGGGCTTTTAGCGGTGCGGACGTAAAATCCGCTGGTCGTAACGCCCGTAAGAACTGAGAGCGCGTTATTCAATCCGAGCATTTTGCCGAGACAAAAGCCGGCGTTAAAATGGTCGCCTGCGCCGGTGGTAATCAGCGGTTGGCCCACGAAAGGACCCGCTACCAGATCAACGACATCGTGGCTGGTCGCCAAAGCATAAGTCACCGGATGAATCACGAGGGTATTGATTTTTAATTTTTGATTTAGGGCCCGGCTCATCGCGCTTAATCCATCCGGCGTGTTGGGCTGTTGATCCAACCCTAAAACGGCGCTGATTTCGTAAGCTTCTTTTTCGTTCAAGCCGAGAATTACCTCAAAATATTTTTCAAATCCAGAAATCAAATTCATAGCGCGAAGAATGTCCTGCTTATTTCGTTTTTCGGGGTCAGCCAAATCAAAGAAAATTTTTCGGCGCGCGCCGGGGAGCGAAGGACAAATTTCTTTCTGGAGCGATTCCCAAAGATCGCTCATGTAGGGAATCATGGTCCAATTAACGAAGGCAACCAGATCGGACTGGCAGAAATTATTAGCGAAATTTTCGCGGCCAAATCGGCCTTGAATATTTTCCCAATTAACTTCTTTAAGCGGTTCCATTTTGCCGAGCATTATTTTGCCATCATCAAATTCGAGCGCGTCGGTGTGGCCCGGTTCGGCCAGGGAATGAACTTGCACAGCTTGGGCGAATTGCTGAAAAAGCGGATGCAACGTCGGATAGCCGAGCGCGCCGAGATAAGTCACTTTGACGCCGAAAACGGCCAGCGCATTGGCCATAATCGGGCCGTTGCCGCCGAGTTTGGTTTGTTGAACGGCCAATTCGATATTGGTGCTTTTTCCCGCTGCGCCCAAAATCCGCTCGGCTAGTTGCCTCATCAAAGTGAGCCGCTCAAATTTTTCCGCGCTCTGCCTTTTGTTGACGACGTGAATAATTTCATCCACAAAACCATCCAGGCCGATAAAGGCGGAAAAGGTTTTGATCTGCTCCTGACCGGCCAGAAGTTTTTGAGCGCACTGTTCGCGAAGTTCAGGGGAATTCATGAAAACCAGTGTTAACGCCAAGCCGCAAAGGCAGAAAGATTATGGAAGATCATTTTTCTCTTTTGCCTGGCGTCTTTGCTCCTTTGTGTCTTTGCGTTAGGTTTTTTTAATCAAGACTGATCCCGGCAATTTTTAAAATCCGCTCAAGATCATCGTCGTCGAAAAATTTAATTTCCAACGCGCCTTTTCCCTGGCGATAACGCAAGTGCACTTTAGTTCCAAAACGTTCCTGTAATTTATTTTGTAAATCAACGACATGAGCATCCAGTGAAACCGGATTTTTATTTTTAGAAGATTTTAAATTTCCGGAATCGTTTTGCAGCGCAGCAATCAATTGTTCGGTTTGCCGGACGTTCAAGGAATTTTTCAGAATGCGCCCCACCGCTAGTTTTTGTTGCGCGGCATTTTCCAATCCCAAAATAACCTTGGCGTGGCCGACAGAAATTTTTCCTTCGCGCAGATAGGTTTGTAATTCGGGCGCGAGTTTGAGCAGTCGCAGCGCGTTGGCCACCACCGCGCGGCTCTTGCCGACTTTGGTCGCGGCTTCTTCCTGTTTTAATTGAAAGGATTCAATCAGTTGAAAATAACCGAGCGCTTCTTCAATCGGATTTAAATTTTCGCGCTGCAAATTTTCAATGAGCGCGAGTTCCAAAACCGCGCGATCATCCGCCTGGCGAACGATGATCGGAATTTCCGCGAGACCAACCAGTCGCGCCGCGCGCCAGCGACGTTCGCCGGCGATGAGTTCAAAATCGTTTCCCCGCAAGCGAACGATGAGCGGTTGCACGATTCCCTTTTCTTTAATGGAATCGGCCAGTTCCCGCAGAGATTCTTCGGAAAAATCCTGGCGCGGTTGAAAAGGACAAGGATGAATTCGGCTGATGTTGACCCGCTCAATCCGCTCGCGCTGATCAGCGGGCGGGAGATTCGCCGCGGGAGGGACCGAGTCGAACGCAGTCTTTGCAGTGGAAGAATTTCCGCCAAGCAGCGCGCTGAGACCGCGACCTAAAACTGGTTTTGACATTGAGCGATAATGGTCGAAGGCCGATTGAGTTGTCAATTTTTCCTAAAATAATTTGAACTTGCGTGCCGTCAAGTCCGGTTTTATTAACACCGTGGCTTTAGCCCGGTGAAAAAACGCGAGTCGAAAAGAGTCGAGCCGTTTCAACGGCTTCCTATATTCTAAAAAGCCGTGTACAACGGTTTATCCCGTTACACCAAAAACCGTTAAAACGGTTGAAAACTTTTTTGCACCTTTGGTTCACCGGGCTAAAGCCGCGGTGTTAATGAGAACAAACTAATTTAGATGCACTTTGAACTTTGCACTTTGGAGTTTGGATTTTGGACTTTACAATTTTTCCATGAGCAAAAAAAGCGCGAAGATTGCGGCGTTGATTGAAAGTTATCAGGGAAAAAATCTGGACGCGCATTATCTCGGCTATTTTGAATGCTTCAATGGCGGACTGTTTTACGAAGCACACGACGTGCTCGAAGAACTTTGGCTGAGTCAGCGGAATGGCCCGAATTATTCATTTTACAAAGGCTTGATTCAATTGGCCGGCGCGTTTGTGCATTTGCAGAAACATACTTCGGAACGACCGCGCCTGCGTCCGTCCGCCGCGCTTTTTAAATTGGCGCGAACCAATTTGGAAAAATATCCAGCGACCCACGAGCAACTAGATGTGAGGAATGTTTTGCGGCTGATTGAAAACTGGCGCGACCTGCTGGAATATTCCGGCTTTGCGATAAACCCGCTGAATTCGTCCAATACTCCGCAACTTCGATTGGAGAATGGCTAATGAGAACCGATCCAGAAGGTATAAGTCAAAACCTGCCTGAGCAAGGAATTGAGAAAAAGGCGAAGAATTGTTCAGGGACAAACTAGCTTTCGGTTTGTCTGACTTTGGGTTTTAGCAAAGCCACGGCTTGAGAAGGCTTGGCCAATC
>JALYXC010000294.1 GCA_030947315.1 Verrucomicrobiota bacterium
TCTGTGAAGCCGCTTTTTTCCATCGCGGAAATTTTGGCTGGCGTCAAGGAAGCAGGCAAGCGCGGCATTCAAATCAAACGCTTCAAGGGTCTCGGCGAAATGAACGCCAAAGAACTTTTTGAAACAACCATGAATCCCGAGAAGCGAAAGTTGCTGCGAATCGATATGACCGACGTAGTTGAAGCTGAAGAAATGTTCACCAAACTGATGGGCGAAGAAGTCGAGCCGCGCCGGCAATTTATTGAGGATAATGCGCTTAACGTGCGAAATTTGGATGTTTAAAAATAAATAAAAAAAGCTTGCAATGTAGTCCCGTGTGACTACGTTGAAACCATGAAAACAAAAATAATTAAATACCCCGCTGTCAAAACAGAACCGCTCGTGTTGAGAGAAATGGCCGTTATGTCCGAAGTCGGCGAGGTCATCAGCGTGCGATCTGCGAAAGCTCATCTTTCCGCCTTGCTGGAGTTGGTGGCCGGCGGACGGGAAATCACTATCACGAGTGATGGCAAACCAAAAGCTAAACTGGTGAGCGCCAGGCCCTCCAAGGCTCGAAAGGTTTTTCAAGGCATGGGAAGTTTCCTTTTGAAACAGCGGATTGACCGCGGCCAATCGGCTGCGGAAATCATCCGCGCCGAGCGAGATTCCCGGCCGTAACGATGTATCTCGACAGCGCCATTATTGTAAAATTGCTTGCTCGCGAGGCCGATTCAGCGTGGTTCAACGAAAATATTGTTGGCCACGAACTGTGGTCTTCCGAATTGTCGCTGGCGGAAGTGCGCTCGGCTCTTTTAATCAAGGAACGGACAGGGCAGATTTCCATCGCCCAACGGAAATCTGCCTTTGCCCGATTTGAATCCATGCACGAAGAAAAAATATTGCGACTCCATCCGCTGAATTTGCCGGTGGTGGAACGCGCCTCCGGATTGCTCGCGAGTTGCCATCCCGAAGTGCCTTTGCGATCGCTGGATGCGCTTCATGTGGCGACTGCGTTGATGCATCCGCGCGGTCCGTTGTGCGCAACAGATGGACGAATGCGCGCCGCCGCGCAAAGGATCGGATTACCCTGTTTTCCAGAAAATATTTCTGAAATTATTAACCAATAACTGCGATGCCTGACGATAAAAACGATTCCCGAAAAAACGATTTGCCCATTTCCAACACGCCGCTTTTTGCTGCGAACGAGAAAGTGGAAAAAATTAATGTCGCTGACGAAATCAAAAACTCGTTTCTTGATTACTCGATGTCGGTGATTATTTCCCGCGCATTGCCTGATGCGCGCGATGGTTTGAAACCTTCGCAACGGAGAATTCTTTTTGCGATGCACGACCTTTCGCTTTTTCCGAATCGGCAACACCGTAAGTGTGCGAAAATCTGCGGGGACACCAGTGGTAATTATCATCCGCACGGCGAAGCAGTAATTTACCCGACACTCGTTCACATGGCGCAGCCGTGGGCGATGCGTGAGCGCCTCATTGATGGCCAGGGAAATTTTGGTTCTGTCGAAGGCGATCCGCCAGCCGCGATGCGTTATACCGAAGCGAAGATGACGCATCTTGGCGCAGCGCTCATGTTCGACATGGACAAAGACACCGTCGATTTTGTTCCGAACTACGATGAAACGCGCACGGAGCCAAGAGTCTTTCCAGCAGCATTTCCAAACCTGCTCGTGAATGGCGGCACCGGCATCGCGGTCGGCATGGCGACGAATATGGCGCCGCATAATCTCGGCGAAATCGTTGATGGCATCTGCGCGCAGATTGACGATCCTGAAATTACGATTGCTCAGTTAATGAAGCATGTGAAGGGCCCGGATTTTCCGACGGGTTGCATGGTTTGCGGCGTTGAGCCGATCAAACAATATTTTGAAACGGGCCGCGGCAGTTTGAAAGTGCGCGGCAAAGTCGGCATGGAACAACTCAAAGGAGGCCGCGAGCAAATTGTCATCACGGAAATTCCATACAATGTCAATCGCGCCACTCTTGTCGAACGCACCGCGGAATTAGTGAATGAAAAAATTCTCAGCGACATCACGGCCATTCGCGATGAGTCGGATGAAAATACCCGTGTGGTTATTGAATTAAAACGCGATGCGATTCCCAAAGTCGTTATCAATAATCTTTATAAATTCACGCAGCTCGAAAGTAGTTTCAGTGTCAACTCCCTCGCGATTGATCACGGCAAACCAAAAATTCTCAATCTCAAAGAGATGATCAATTGTTATATTGAGCATCGCCGTGAAGTAATAATTCGCCGCACGCGTTTTGAATTGAGGAAGGCCGAAGAACGCGCGGAACTTCTGGAAGGTTACATTATCGCGCTTTCGAATCTGGATGAATTTATTCGCATCATTCGCAAATCATCCAATCGCGAAGAGGCCAAAGTAAAATTGCTGGCCTTTGATTTTACCCGCGCCCAGGTTGAAAAATTCGGCATTATGATTCGCAGCGAAGCCCGCTTGAATAACGGCCGTTACGAATTTAGCGAAGCGCAAACCATCGCCATTCTTGAATTGCGTCTTTATCAATTGACCGGTTTGGAAATTGACAAAGTAAAATTGGAATACGGCGAACTACTCGAAAAAATTAAGGATTTATTCGACATCCTCGCCAAGGAAACGCGCTTGATGACGATCATCAAAAAAGAATTACGCGATATCAAAGAAAAATATGCGACACCGCGCCTGACCGATCTGATTCCTGATGAAGGCGAAATTGCCATCGAAGATTTAATCGCTAATGAAGGAGTCATCATCACGCTCACGCATAACGGGTTGATTAAGCGAACCAATGTGAGTTCGTATCGCGCCCAACGGCGCGGTGGCAAAGGGGTCATCGGCATGACCACGCGCGAAGGTTCCACGGCGGAGGGCGATGATGACGATTTTATCGAACATCTTTTTACGGCCAGCACGCATGACTATCTGATGTTCTTTACAAATACCGGCCGTGTTTATGTGGAGCGCGTTCACGAAATTCCCGATATGGGACGAGCCTCAAAAGGACGGAGTATTGCGAATTTGCTTGAATTAAAATCAGAAGAAAAAATCGCGGCACTCATTCGCGTTATTTCCAAAACCGGCGCTAATAAAGAAGACATCACCTGGCAATCGGAAGAATTTCTTTTCTTCGCCACCCAGCAGGGCACCGTTAAAAAAACCGCGCTGGCTGAATTTTCCAATATGCGCAAAGGTGGAATTATCGCTATCGGCATTGATTCAGGCGACCTTCTCATTGATGTCAAATTAACTACCGGCCACAATGAAGTCGTGATGATTACTCGCGAAGGACAAAGCATTCGTTTCAATGAAGAAGATGTCCGTTCCATGGGCCGCCCCGCTGGAGGCGTGCGCGGGATCAGATCGGAAAAAACGGACGCCGTCGTGGCTTTGGCAGTCGTGGTCTCCGACGCGACCTTGCTTGTAGCGGGCGAAAACGGAATCGGCAAGCGCACTGATTTCGGCGAATACCGAAGTCAATCGCGCGGCGGTAAAGGCATTATCACCATGAAGACAAATGAGAAAACCGGCGTCGTGGTCGGCGCGCTCACCGTCAAAGATGAAGATGAAATGATGCTCATTACCGTGGGTGGTCAAATGATGCGAACTCCCGTGAAAGATATCCGACAAGCCGGCCGCAACACTCAGGGTGTTAAGTTAGTGAACCTTGCTCAAGGCGACAAACTGCAAGCTATCGCACCGGTCATCAGCGAAGAAAAAGAAGAAGAACCTTTGGCCAACCCTGTTGATGAATTATAAAGTGAGCCTCCTCTGCGTTCTGTAATGTGACAGAGCAATTGGCAACTGATCTAAAACTGCGTGAGGTTTGCGCGGATAAAACCCTGTGGCGCTTCCATGACTGGAATGGGGTCCACGTAAGTCAAGGTTTCCGTCGAGTCTCCGTTGTTTTGGGGCAGACCAGGATTGATCGTTAACCAGCTTTGTAAATTTGTGGAAGCCTGCGCATTGTAATTCACACTAAGACGGCCAATGGGTCGTTTAAGCAACATGGCAAGATAGTTTGTGCCAGAAATATTTATTATTTTTCCAATCGGCAAGCCGGGTTGATGGGTTTGAAACGGCGCGGCGTCCTTCACCTTCGGATTCATGCCCAGAGCAAATTCGGTGAAGTTCACCACGCCATCGCCGTCAGGATCAGCAGTCGCGCCCACTATCGAACTATTCGTTTCTCCAGAAAAAACAAACGTAGTCCAGTCATCAAAAACATTCGTGTTCACGATGACGTTGAGCGGCAGATTTTGCGCGACTTCAATTTGTCCGTCGCTGGCAGAAAGTTGCAGCGTGTAAGTTCCAGACTTTTGAAACGTAACGGAAGTAGTTGGAGACAATGCGTTGGCGAAAGTTGGATTGCCTGGGCCGAACAATTTGCCCCAAAAGGTAGTTAGCAAATTCGTGCTGCTGCCCGCAACGACGCTTCCATTCAACGCGGCGGAAATTCCATTCGTCACCGAAGGCGCGACCCCAGTGAAAACCGTGGCCGCAAAATTTTTCAAGGAAAGCGTGACAATTTCTTCACTACTCAAGGCGCGACGATAGAAGCGAATATCATCCATAAAACCGTTGAACCAGTTCAACGCGTTGGGATGAGTGTTGCCGATGCGAACGGTCGAATTGTAATTCGGAATACTGGCGCTGGTTTCAGGTGCGGTCACATCAAGATTTCCGTTCACCCAAAATTTAACGCGTTCGGAATTAGTCGCTGCGCCATCGAAAGTCACGGCGACATGATACCACTGTCCAGTGTTGAAAAGTGTGGAACTGGAAAAGCGATTGTTGGCGCTGTCAATATCCACATAAATACGGCGGTCGTTTTTGAGATAAGTCGTATAAGCGTTGTTGTCGGAAATGGAATTTCGTTTTGAAACCAGACCAGCGGAGTCTCCGGGAAAAGTTTTCGCAAAAAACCAATAAGCCAGAGTGAACGCCGCTGTGTTATCGAGCATGTCAGCATCTGGAACTATAACTTGGCCACTCGCTCCATCGAACTCGATCGCTCCATTGCGGACCCCGCCGGAAGGTCGCCAGGTCGCGCCGCCAGAAAGCGCTCCTTGATTTCCGCTTCCAGAACTATCGCTCGCAATCATCCCGCTAGTCTCATCAAGTTTCAGCCAAAGAGAACGCAAAGGATCCAACCCATCCGGGCTAGGGGTTCCAGCAGAAACCGTCAGCTCCGCTGCACTAACGGAAAAGGTGTCTCCAGCGGTAGCGCGCAAAACATAAATACCATTCGTAGAAAAACGCGCAGTGGTATTGAAACTATTTGGATTTGAAAAAACGGCGTTGGTAGGGCCGGAAATTGTTGTCCAGGATAGAGTCGTTACTTGCGGCAATCCATTTGAAGCCACTGATCTCAATTTTAGTTCGTTATTTAAATTGGTCAGAGCAATCGGCGACAATGATGGACTAGTAATTTTTAAACTGAGCGCTGGCGGAACCGGCGGAATCGGATTTGGAAATAGTCCGACAACTTCGCAAGTGTAGCTCGTAAAGGTGGCATAAGTTCCGCGAAACCAAATCACCGCGGGCGTTCCCTGTTGTCGTCGCGGAATGTAAGGACGCAAATTATCAACGGCAGAATTCGTCGTGACCGCTTGCCATGAGAAATTCAGACCACCATTCGTCGTGACGCCGCGATAAATTTCATAACGATTATTAGCGCGCAAGGTAACGTTGGTTATGTTGGAAAGGTCAAAAGGATTTTGCGCATTGCTGGAAATGTAAATCGTATTCGGATTTTGCGGATCCACGCAAACACCGCCCGCGTAATCATCTTCTGATTGGTAAAGCGGTCGGCCCGCATGAGCGATGAAACGCTTCTGCCAATTCGTTCCCGTCCAGCGCGCGTAGTAATAATAGATTCGATCATCAAACCAATTGGTGCCGGTCACTTGATCGCGCTGAACTGTAAAAACGGAAACAGGATTTCCATTGGTTTGATACGCCGTTTCCCAACACCAGGCGCGACCAGTGGGAATGTGATCGTCAGGATCATTAGTTGGCAAATCGCTATATTGATAAATGACAGAGCCGCGTTCGCCGAGGTCGTGCTGCAACGGAAGATTGGAAAAACTTTTTAGAAGAGTGCCGTCGGTTTTGTAAACGCCATCATTTTGATAATAGAGATGGTAAAGGGAATTCGTGATGTCACGCGGATGTCCATCGGTGTAGAGAAAATCAATTCGCTGATTGTAGTCGGAAGCATATTTCATGTAAGGACGAATGTTGCCAGTGCCGTTCTTAATAAATAATTGCGGAGCCGACCAACTCGATCCCCCGTTCGTGGAAGTAACCACGGTTGGATTAAAATTTAAATCGCGCATGAAATTATAAACCCGCCCCGATTCCACCGAAAGTTGATAAGGATTCGCATAAGTCACCCCCGCGCCGGTGCTGGAGATAGTTTGCTCGGAAGTCCAATCTGAAGGCGTCACTGGATTGGTCGAAGTCGAAAGGCGATAGCTGAAAAATTGGTCAGAACCATGCCGCGCATGAATGGCCAGCATCGTTCCATCTTCTTTAACTAAAAGCCCAGGATTATTGTGGTCATCGCGTTGCGTCAAAATGCTCGACCAAAGCTCCGTGGAAATTCCGTTTTGCGGATTGAAGGCGCTCAAAGCGCTTCGACCATCGCCGCTGCGAACGTAACCAAAATATAAAATACCATTGTGAAAAAGCGCGCGCGGATCGTTATACCAGGTCCACGCGCCGTCGCTGGTCAGCACAGCCAAATTAGTCTGAGCGAAACTGGAGAAAGCAAAAAGAGCAAGTGCAGTGAGGGATAAAAAAATCGTTCGCATGAATCCTCCGTCTGCCGAAACATTCGCAAACGAATTTAATCACCATAAAATGAATCGAAGAGATTCGCAACTCATTCCACTCGTTGAATTGTTAAAATAAAAAAGCGATTCGGAAAATCCGAATCGCTCTTGCGTAAAATATTCCCCCGCAACTAAGCCAAATTAATCTTGTCGCCTTCTTTTAAAGTGACGATGGCTTTTTTCCAGTCAGGCGTTTTGCCGGCGGCAGCGGTGCGTTGACGGCGGGCTTTGCCGCGCACGCTGAGCGTATTTACTTTGATCACTTTGACTTTGAAAAGTTCTTGAATCGCTTGACGAATCTGAATTTTATTCGCGCGTCGGTCCGTTTTGAAAGTGTATTGATTGAGTTTTTCGGATTGGCGCGTTCCTTTTTCCGTCACGCGAATCGTTTTGATGATGTCAAAAGAGTTCATGAATTATCCTTGCTTAGACGTTGTTCAACTTTTTCGAACGCACCGCGCGTAAAAATTAATTTATCACTGCGCAACACCTGATACGTGTTCAACGTGTCGCCCGTCGTGACTTCAACGTATTTTAAATTCCCGGAAGCACGGAGAAGATTTTCTTCGAGATTTTCAGAAACCACCAAAGCTGTTCCATTAGTTTCCAACGCCAGCAACGCGCTGACAAAATCTTTTGTTTTTTTTCCTGCCAATTTGAAATCATCAACCACGGTGACATCGCCAGCTTTCAAGCGTTCGCTCAACGCTTTGCGAAGCGCGAGTTGTTTCGTTGTGCCGTTGACTTTCTTGCTGAAATCGCGCGGACGCGGACCGAAAACAACACCACCGCCACGCCACAAAGGCGAGCGCACCGAACCAGCGCGGGCGCGGCCTGTGCCTTTTTGTTTCCACGGCTTTTTATTTGAACCGGCAACTTCACCGACAGTTTTTGCGCAAGCGGTTCCACTGCGTTGCGCAGCGCGGTACGCGGTGACAACGTCGTGAACAGCTTGGGTGCCGCGACCGTCTTCAATCATCTCGAATTTCACTTCGAGTTCACCGGAACTTTTTCCATTAATATCTTTTACAGTAAGTTTCATAAAAATTTTCGCAGGTTAAAGACCTGCGGTTACAAATTATTTCTTGGCAGCGGTTGGTTTCGCCGCAGGAGCAGCTTTGGATTTAACTTTGGCTGTGGACTTTGGTTCTCTACGATTTTTTGCCGCTTCGGAACCTTTTGGCAATTTTTTCGCTTCACGAATTACTACGTATTCGCCTTTGGAACCTGGAACCGCGCCTTTGATGAGCAACAAATTATCAGCTTCGCGCACTTGGATAATTTCCAGATTTTGGGTCGTGCGTTGAACTTGCCCCATGTGACCGGGCATTCTCATTCCGCGCATCACTGTGCCTGGAAACAAACGTTGGCCAATCGCGCCGGGACGACGACGAAAACCTTTGGAGCCGTGCGATGCATCGCCGCCGCGAAAGTTATGGCGCTTCATCACGCCTTCGAAACCGCGACCTTTGGTAATCCCGATGGCGTCAATAAAATCGCCTGCAGCAAAAATATTTGCGCCGAGAGTATCACCGGGTTTGACCGACAAAGTGAAATCACGAAATTCGCGAATGCGTTTCACCGCCGCAGCATTGTGTTTCTTAATATGACCGAGCAAGGGTTTGGTCACGCGCTGATCTTTTTGGTCATCAAATCCGAGTTGCACAGAGCTGTAGCCATCGCTCTCCGGAGTTTTGACCTGAATGACACGATTTGAGCCGACATCAATCACAGTGACTGAAATGCAATTTCCTTTGGCGTCATAAACGCGCGTTTGGCCAAGTTTTTTTCCTAGAAGTCCTAACATAAATCAGAAAGTTTAAATTTTAATAGTAATGTCCACGCCCGCAGGAAGATTCAATTTCTTGAGTTCATCCACGGTTTTGGCGGTTGGTTCGATGATGTCGAGCAAGCGTTTGTGCGTGCGTTGCTCAAAAGTTTCCTGCGACTTTTTGTCGGAATGCGGCGAGCGCAAAACGGTGAACCGTTCAATGCGCGTCGGAAGTGGAATCGGACCGGCGACACGCGCTCCAGTGCGTTTTACGGTTTCGACGATGTCGTGAGCCGATTGGTCAATGACACGATGGTCGTATGCTTTTAGTCGGATGCGAATGCGTTGGCCTGCCATATAAAAAGAACAATTTTAGGTTTATGGTTTTGTTTTATTTGCTTCCTTCGGAGGAAACGGAACGCGGAATATAGCAAACGAAAATTTCCATGCAACAGATTTTTTCAAAAATTTCAAAGAAAAATTAGGAGCGTTTCTCGCAGCGCAATTCGGATTTAAAAGCTAATTGCACTCGCTCTTTTATTTGACTTTCAAATCCAAGAGGACGAGGATGATCAGTCTTTATGAGATTATTAAATATTCCGTTCGTTCGTCTGGTTTTGATTGCGACATTGCTCAATGGATTATCTTCCGTTGCTTTGGCTTCTCCTTATGCCACGAGTCTTACCAATAACGCCGGCGCGATCTCTTTTATTTTAAATGAGTCGGCTGACAGCGTAAAAATTATTTCCAACAACGGCGCTACGACTAATAATCTGGGCGCGCTCCCGAAGGGAACCGCCTCCACCAATCTCGGCGTTTCGGGAGTTTTCAAAGTTGTGGTAACCAAGTCAGCGCCCGCTATTTATACGCAAACCAGTGTTGATACAAATAGTCTCGTCACTTTTAATAGTCCACGCGGCGTTACGGTTAACCAAAATCCTGCCAGCCCGTATTTCGGAAGAATATATGTCGCCAATAGCGCCGATGGTTCAACCACAGGACCTGGCGGGCGTCCGGTGGGCGATGGAATATATTTGTTGAATGCCGATCAAACCGATGCAGTGGGTCGTGGAACCAATGCTTCCACCGCTGGAATTGATTTTTCGAGCAGCGCCAATGATCCTTATAAAATCAGTGTCGGTCCGGATGATAAACTTTATATCAATAATTTTTCTATTCCGGCAGCTACCACCTGGGTAGTAGATGCCAACGTTACCAGTAATAGTCTCGTGCTAGCCGGGATTGGAGAAAATACAAATCCGACTGTTCATTCAGATTCGGCCAGCACGCCGATCGCTCAAGGCTCGCTTACCTCGAGTAACTTGACTTTATACAATATTGAAGGAACTCGGGCGGGCAACGATAATAGTATCGCTCGATGGGATATCGGCGCTGGTCCATTGCCTTATAATAACCCGCCGGTTATTTTAGGAAACGCCGGCCTTCCAGCCAATCCGGATTTACCCTCTGATCTCGATATTGGTCCGGACGGAAAGTTTTATACCATGATTAATCGGCCTTCCGGCACGGATACAGATAGTGTTCGGGTTTTCGACAATACCGGCACTAATTTGTTGTGGGGTTCATTGACCAATGGAGTATCTCCTGATCCTTTGCGCGCGGCGCGCGCTTTGATGGTTTCTCCAGGCGGCAGATTGCTGGGTCTTATCCATGATAATAGTAGTATCTCGGTTTTAAAATTGACCAATGGAATTCCTGATCTCGCTAGTCGTATTATCATCACCAACCCACCTGTTACCTCTTTTCTAAATCCAGGTCGCGATTTATCATTCGATGCGGCTGGAAATATCTACGCAGTCAGTTCTGGCCAACAGCTATTGCGCGTGTTTTCTGCGGGAGGAACAACGGTGGCTACTACCGGTTCTGACGGCACGTTTACAATTAATTCTCAATCTTCCGGCCCGATAATGATAACCAGCATCAGGGTTATTGGTGGCAGCGTTCAAATAGAGTTCACTGGTTCCCCCGACGATTTGGCGTCAGCGTTTAAACTTCAAAGCGCGACAACGGTCGTTGGGCCATACCTGGATGATACTAGCGCTTCGATCATAGCAATGCCGATAGGTTCGGGTTCGTTTAGAGCAACTACTTTGGTCAATGGCTCCACCCGATTTTATCGGATAGCGCGACAATAAGAACTCTTCTAAAAGTATTTCTTTTGAATGCCGCGGATTCTTCGGTGGGTTCTTTACAGATTGACGTTAGCTATTTGTGAGCTTGTGATGGGAAATTCAAAAACACGGGTTTTAGTTGGCATGAGTGGCGGCGTTGATTCGTCTGCAGCGGCCGCTTTACTTCTCGAACAAGGCTACGATGTAGTTGGCGTCACCTTAAAACTTTGGCCGCAGGATTGTGTTTCGCGCGCAGAAGATAAATGTTGCGGACCCCAAGCCGTCACCGACGCGCGCAGCGTCTGTCATAGTCTCGGTATTCCTTATTACCTGATAGATGAAGCGGACGAATTCCAAAAGCAGGTAATTAATTATTTTGCAGAAGAATACAAAGCGGGACGCACCCCGAATCCATGTGTAATGTGTAATCAGAAATTAAAGTTTGGAACTTTGATTAATCGAGCCAAGCAACTCGGCGCGAAGTTCATTGCTACCGGACACTTTGCGCGCGTGAAAAAAACTGAGGCAGGCCGGATGCTTTTGAAAAAAGGCCGGGACTTCCGAAAAGATCAGAGCTACTTTCTTTTCTCGTTACGCCAGGATCAGTTAGCCCATTCAATTTTTCCGCTGGGCGAAAAGACCAAAGCCGACACGCGTGAAGTTGCGCGAGAATGCCAGTTAAAAACGGCTGATAAAGAAGAGAGTATGGAAATTTGTTTTGTGCCCGACAAGGATTACGGAAAGTTTCTGCAACAAACCAAACTTGCCGAAAAACATCAGGGAAACATCGTGACGTTGCACGGGCAAGTTCTTGGACAACACGACGGCATCGAGTTTTATACCATCGGCCAACGCAAAGGTTTGGGGATTTCTTCGGCGCAACCGCTGTATGTCATTGAACTGGATGCCCT
>JALYXC010000358.1 GCA_030947315.1 Verrucomicrobiota bacterium
GTTATTATCACGAAGTCATTCCCATTTTCAAACGCAGTTGCACCGGCTGCCATAATCCGGGGAAATTAAAAGGTGAATTGGATTTAACAACTTACGAAACTTTCAAAAAAGGAGGGAAACACGGCGCGGGATTTGTTCCGACCAAACCGAAAGAAAGTATTACCATCGAAAATATTTCTGGCGATGAACCAGACATGCCCAAAGAAGGCGATCCATTGAGCAAAAGCGAAGTCGCATTGTTGGAACGCTGGATTACGGAAGGCGGCAAAGACGATACGCCCGAAGAAGCAAAAAATCCTTTTAAACTTTCCAAGTCGCCAGATTACACGACTCCGCCCGTCATTTCTGCAATGGCCTTTTCGCCGGACGGAAAAATTCTGGCTGTCTCAGGTTATCATGAAGTGTTACTGCACAAACCGGACGGATCTGGTTTGATCGCGCGTCTGCTGGGCGAATCACCGCGCATTGAATCACTTACCTTTTCGCCCGACGGAAAATGGCTGCTCGTGGGCGGTGGCGCCCCCGCGCTTTTCGGCGAAATTCAGATTTGGGATGTGGCCACGCATCAACAGCTTCATTCTTTTAGAGTTTCGATTGACTCAGTTTATGGCGCTTCATTTTCTCCGGACGCGCAACGAATCGCTTTTGGCGGCGCGGACAAAATAGTGCGTGTTATTTCCGCTGCGGACGGCAAGACGCTGATGAAATTCGACAATCATAGCGATTGGGTTTTTGGCGCGACCTTCACGCAGGATGGCAAGCGAGTTCTTTCCTGCAGCCGGGATCGCGCCATGAAACTGATTGATGCCACGAGCGGACAATTTATTGACGACATTAATAAACTTCTGGAAAACATTTTGTGTTTCGCGCGTCATCCCAAAGAAGACCTCGTAATTTATGGCGGCGAAGTCGGCGGAGCGCGCCTCTACAAAATTTCCGACAACCAAAATCGCGGGCAAGGCGACACGACCAAAGATGCTAATCTCGTGCGCGAATTGGAACGGCAGCCCGGAGCGGTTCATGCTGTGGTCTATGCCTTAGGCGGAAGCCGGGTCGCAGTGGGTGGAAATTTCCCCGAAGTGCGAATTTATAAGACGGACGATGGCACGCGCACCGCAACGTTGAAAGGTCATGAAGGAGCGATTTTCGCCGTCGCATTCCGTCCTCCCGATGGTTTTATTTACACGGGCGGCTTCGATGGAAACATCCGCGTCTACAATGACAAAGCCCAATTCGTCACCAATTTTATTCCGGTCACTTTAAAGCCGATGGAAAAACTGGCCAACATTTCCAAATAAATCGCGAAAATTTTTGAGCGAACCCACTCCAGTTTTTTCGGAATTGCCCGAATCTAGAAAAGATTCTCCAGAGCGATTACGCGATCTTTCCCCGCAACAATGGAAATCAGGAATCGCCGCGTGGCTCGGCTGGTTTTTCGATGGGTTGGATTTGCATCTTTACACGCTGGTAGCCGCGCCATTTGTCGCGCAACTATTGCATCTGACCAATACTGCTGACGCGCTCGTCAAAGAAAAAAGTTCCTGGATTCAAGCTGCTTTTTTAATTGGCTGGGCTTTGGGCGGAGCATTTTTTGGTCGTCTCGGCGATAAACTTGGACGCAGCCGCACTTTAAGCTTAACGATTTTAACCTACGCGTTATGCACAGGACTTTCTTTTTTTGTGACGACGTGGTGGCAACTTTTAATCTGCCGTTTTCTGGCTGCGCTCGGCATCGGCGGCGAATGGGCCATCGGCGCGAGTCTTCTTTCAGAGACGTGGCCAAAAAAATGGCGGCCCTGGATCGCGGCTGTTTTACAAACCGGCGTGAATCTTGGAATTCTCCTCGCTTGCGTGGCGATGTACCTTTTGGCCCGGCAACCAGAAAAATATGTTTTCCTGGTCGGCATTTTGCCGGCCTTGATCGTCTTTTGGATTCGGCGCAATGTTTCTGAACCGGAAGAATGGCGCGCGGCAAAATTGCGCACGCTGAAAGAACCGGTCGTGAGCGATTTATTTCGCGGCAAAGTTTTGCGAATTACTTTGCTAACCATTGGAATTTGTTCGGTCACATTGACCGCGTGGTGGGCGTTCATTTTTTGGTATCCGCAATATTTGCAAAGCTTGCCGGAACTCGCCGAATGGACCCAGCAAGCCAAAAAACAATTTATCGTGAAAATCTTTTTTTTGGTTATTGCCGTTTCGATTGTCGGAAATTTTTTTTCGGCATGGCTGGCGACTTTTTTAGGTTATCGCCGAACCATTCGCTGGATGTGTCTGGGATTTTTTCTCGGCTTTGTCGGGACGTTTTCAATTCCGCGTCCGTCCGCATCGCTTTTGCTTTGGCTGCCGGTGATTGGATTTTTTTCCGGCGTTTTCGGATTGTTCACGATGTATTTGCCACCTTTATTTCCGACACTTCTGCGAACCACGGGCGCGGGATTTTGCTACAATATTGGCCGGCTGGCCGCCGCTTTGGGCACCGTAATTTTCGGGCTTTATCTGAAAGTTGATTTTCGCAGCACCTTGTTGAGCATCGGTTTTTTATTTATTCCAGCAATATTGATCACGTTTTTTCTGCCGCAAGTTTCGCCGGAAGAAGGCGGCGGAGTTTTGGAGAAATAGTTGGGATCCAAAGCGGAAATTTAGGCCTTTGCCACGACTTTAGATTGCGCTTTTACTTCTGCTCGTTTACTAAACGCCATGCGATTTATTGGCAACGCCATCGAAAAACTCCAACGACATCCGAAACGAATTGTTTTCCCGGAAGGGACCGAACCGCGCGTTTTACAGGCGGCGCGGCAATTTTATTCGCTCCGTCTCGGCGCGCCTATTTTGCTGGGCCATCGCACGAAAATAAAAGATGCCGCCGCCCGCTTGAACGTTTCACTCGAAGGCATTCGCATTATTAATCCAGCCGAAAGCGAGGATTTGGAAATATTCGCGAAACGTTTTGAACTGGTCCGCCGTTTCAAGGGCATCAAAGAAATGGAAGCGCGCGAAGCGATGCTGAAGCCAAATTATTATGGCGCCATGATGGTCGCAATGCACCAGGCCGATGGAATTATTTCCGGCACCAACGAAAGCACCGGCAGCGTTTTGCGACCGCTCTTTCAAATTATCAAAGTCGCTCCGCAAATCACGACCGCTTCCAGTTGCATGGTCATGGAGGTGGAAGACACCCGCTTCGGGGAAAACGGCGTGATGTTCATGGCCGACTGCGGAGTCATTCCTGAACCGACCGTCGAACAACTTTCCGATATAGCCGTTTCCACAGCGGAATTAGCCAAACAACTTTTGAATGTTCGGCCGCGGGTTGCTTTGCTTTCGTATTCGACCAAAGGCAGCGCGACGCATCCTTCCATTGGGCGCGTGCAAGCGGCCACCGCCCTCGCTCAAAAAAAGGCCCACGAAAAAAAACTTGGCGCTGATTTCGACGGTGAATTGCAAGTTGACGCGGCGCTGGTGCCGGAAATTGCCACGCGAAAATTGCCGGAGAGCAAAGTCGCTGGACGCGCCAACGTGATGATTTTCCCGGATTTAAATTCCGGCAACATCGCCAGCAAACTGATTCAACACATTGCTCGCGCCAACGCCTACGGACAAATTTTATTAGGACTCGATCGGCCCGCCGCGGACGTTTCCCGCGGTTCCAGTTCCCACGATATTCTGGGTGTGGCGGCGATTGTGGGTTTGCAATCGATTTCTCACTACGAACTTTATCCGGAAAGCGGCGCGGACTCACTGTTGGAAAAGTTTTAAATTTTTAGTTTTAAATTTTTAGTTTTGAAAATGAAGGAGAGCATTGTTAAAGAAAAAAACTTTGTCAGAATTATTTCTCAAGCATCGGTTAAAGCGCGCCTTTAAAAATTAAAAACTTAAAACTACTTTGAATTCAGTTACTCCTCGCGTTTTCATTGCCGCTACGCGTCAGAACGACGGCAAAACCACCACGTCTCTCGGCCTTCTTGCGGCCTTGCAAAATATTTATCCGCGCATTGGCTACATCAAACCAGTCGGCCAGCGTTTCATTGAAATTGCGGAACAAAAAATTGACGAAGACACCATTTTGATGGACAGCGTTTACAAATTGAATTGTCCGCTCGTGGATATGAGTCCCATCGCGGTAGAGCCGGATTTCACGCGCAAATATTTGGAATCGGCCAATTACGATGCGCTGGCCCGCAAAATAAAAAAGGCCTTTGATCGCGTCGCGTGGGAAAAAGATTTCGTGCTCTGCGAAGGTTCCGGGCACGCCGGCGTCGGATCGGTTTTTGATTTGTCCAACGCGCAAGTGGCCAAAATTCTTGGCGCCAAAGTGGTGATTGTCACGCGCGGAGGAATTGGAAAACCCATTGACGAAGTGGCGCTCAACCAGGCTCTGTTTGAGAAAGCCGGCGTGGAAATTATCGGCGTCATCCTCAATCAGGTCATTCCTGAAAAAATAAATTTTGTCGCCGATTTTGCGCGACGCGGATTGAAACGGCGCGGCCTGGAATTGCTCGGAGTTATTCCGCACCAGAGTATTTTATCCAAGCCGACCATGGCCTCGATTCGCGAGGAACTCAACGCTGAGGCGCTCAATGAATCCAGTCAGATTCATTTGATCGAAGATGTGGTTGTTGGAGCGATGAGCGCCAATAACGCCATTAAATTTTTCAAAAAAGGAGTGTTGGTGATTACGCCGGGCGACCGAGAAGATATTATTCTGGCTGCCGGAGCCACTTTATGCGGCGAAAAAAAAGACAGCCTGGCCGGGATTGTTTTGACCGGAAATCTGCGTCCGGGCGATGCTGTTTTGAAAGTAATTCGCGATTTGAATTTTCCCGTTTTGCTCGCGCAGAATGACAGCTACGAAGTGGCGTCCAAAGTGCACACGCTCATTGTCAAAACGCATCCTGACGATTTTGAAAAAATTTCTCTCATCCGCGATTTAATTGCGCAACATGTGGACGTGCAGAAAATTTTGAGTTCGATCTGACTCCTAAATTAAGAATTAAAAATTAAAAATTTAAAAATTTTGATTTCTTTGCCTTTTTCATTAAATCCTACTCTCGCCCAACTTCCGGTTTATCAACCTGGCCGACCTATCGAAGAAGTGGCGCGTGAATTAAACTTGCCCGCGAGCGATTTTATCAAACTCGCTTCCAACGAAAATCCGCTCGGCCCTTCGCCCGCCGCATTCGCCGCCATGAAAAAAGTTTTACAGAACCTGCATTTGTATCCGGATGGCAATGCTTTTTATTTCAAACAAAAACTGGCCGAAAAACTCGGCGTGGCCACCGGAAATTTAATTCTCGGCAATGGCTCCAATGAAATCATCGAATTTGTCGGACACGCCTTAATGTCGCCCGGCGACGAGGTTGTAGTTTCGCAATACTGCTTTGCGATTTATCCGATCGTGACAAAATTATTTGGGGCAAATCTGGTTACGGTTCCAGCCAAAAATTACGGCCATGATTTGCCCGCGATGCTCAAAGCCATCACGCCAAAAACCAAAGTCATTTTTGTGGCCAACCCGAACAATCCAACCGGCACGCTGGCTCCGCGCGGAGAGGTTGTTCGTCTGATTAACGAAGTGCCGAAGCATATTTTGCTGGTGTTGGACGAAGCATATTTTGAATTTTTAAACGCGCCCATGAATTTGCTGCCGCTGATTCGCAATGGCCAAAAACCAAACCTGATTTTGATGCGGACATTTTCAAAAATTTTTGGTTTGGCTGGTTTGCGGCTCGGTTATGGCATTGGTGTTGTAGAATTAATTTCAGGTTTGGAGAAAATTCGGCAGCCGTTCAATATTAATTCCCTGGCGCAAGCTGGCGCGCTGGCTGCGTTGGATGACGTTGCACACCTGGAAAAAACGCGCGCGAATAATTTTCAAGGACTTCATTTTTTGGAAAAGGCCTTTCGCCAAATGAATCTCGAATTTGTTCCTTCCTCGGCAAATTTCATTTTGGTTCGCGTGGGCGACGGGCAAAAAGTTTTTAATGAATTGCAAAAATGCGGCGTGATTACACGGCCCATGAGCGGTTATCAATTACCCAAATGGATTCGTATTTCGGTCGGAACTCCGTCAGAAAATCAACGGTGTGTGGACGCCCTTAAAAAAGTTCTTTAAGACAAGAAATAAAATTGATTCCTGAAACTCGCGGCGTATTGTTTTTTATGGTCAACGAAATCTACCGATATATCACGCGCATTCCCGGAATTCGCGGCGGCAATGCGATTATCGAAAACACCCGCATCGGCGTTCACGATGTGATTGGTCTTTTGCAAAATGGCGAGACGGTGGATACGATCACAGTCACTTGTTTTCCAGACATCACCAAAGCGCAGGTTTATGAATGCCTGGCGTATTACGAGGATCATCGAGACGAGATAAATCTATTGGTTGCCGAACAAATGACAGACCCGAACGCGTGAACTTCTTTTTAGATCACGATGTGCCGGGTGAACTGGGAGCAATGCTGCGGCAAAAAGGACACACGGTTGAAATTCTTAAAGATGTTTTGCCAATTCGGACGGATGATTTGGTCGCCTTACATTATGCAGTGGGTAAAAATCAAATTGTGATCACCTGTAATCGTCGGGATTTTCTTCGCCTCGCCAAAACTGAAAGGCATTTGGGAATAATCCTTTTGGTTCGGCGTCACAGTCGCATCGCGGAATGCGCGGCAGTTTTGCAGTTGCTTATTCGCGCCGGCGAATCTGGCATCGCCAACAATATCAATTTTGCATGAAACCAACCGACCTGCGGGGGATTCTCCAATATATTCCGAGCTTTCGGGAAAAGACTTTCATTGTTGCGATTGATGGCGCGATCGTGACGGATGAGAATTTCGCCAATATTCTGCTCGATGTCGCGGTGCTGCGGTCGTTGAATATTCGCGTCGTGCTGGTGCACGGAGCAGGAGCACAGATTAAAGCGCTGGGCGAACAAGAAAAATTTTCGCCCTCCGATTTGGCCGGCAGCGGCATCACGGATGCCGACACGTTAAAACTGGCGCTCACCGCTGCCAACCGCCTCACGCACGAAATTCTGGAAGGCCTTTCGGCGAATGATCTTCGGGCTGCCTGCACCAACGCCATTATCGCGCATCCACTCGGGATTATTCAAGGCGTGGATCATTTGCACACCGGAAAAGTTGAGCGGGTGGATGTCGAATTGCTCCAGACACTTCTTGCGCAAGGCATTATTCCAATCGTGCCGCCACTTGGTTTTGATGGTGATGGAAAAACTTATCGCGTGAATTCTGATGCCGTCGCCCTGGCCGTGGCTGAAGCATTGAAAGCGATTAAATTAATTTTCATCACCACGCAGGATGGCCTTCTTCATCAAGGCCAGCTTTTTCGGCAAATGGCCGTGGCGCAACTCGATTCGCTTCTGCTCAAACATAAAACTGAATTTGCGCCCGACGCATTTTCCAAAGCGCAAAACGCCTCGGCCGCTTGCAAGGCCGGTGTGCAACGGGTGCACATTATTAATGGCCGCGTGGATGAAGGATTGCTCGCGGAAGTTTTTTCCAATGAGGGAATCGGCACATTGATTTACGCCAACGAATACGAGCAAATTCGGCGCGCCCTGAAAAAAGATATTCGCGCTATTTTGATGCTGACAAAAAATTCGGTGGCGACCGATGAATTGATTAAGCGCACTCGCGCAATTATCGAAAAGCAATTGAACGATTATTATCTTTTTGAAATTGATAAAAATCCCGTCGCTTGTGTTGCGCTGCATGTTTATCCAGAACAGAAGAAAGGCGAACTGGCTTTTCTTTACGTTAACGCCTCTCACGAAAATCAAGGTATCGGCCAGAAACTGATTCAATATGTCGAAAATAAAGCGCGCGAATCGGGCTTGACCGAACTGCTGACACTTTCCACGCAAGCCTTCACTTATTTTCAAAGCAAAGGCGGTTTCAGTGAAGGGACGCCCGATGATTTACCGCCGCAACGCCGCGAAAAATACGAGCAAAGCGGACGGAATTCAAAAGTGTTGGTGAAAAAATTGGCGAAAACAACTCCGACATGATGCCAGCGGCTTCCGCCTTGCCTTCGCATTTTTGTCGGCGTATGTTTCGCCCCTATTTTAAAATTTAGACAAGTCAAACTAAACGGAGCCGGTCACGTGAGAATTTCTCAAGCGCCTTTCAGCAGTTAAATTGTTTCGATCATTTTTGATATTGACGTAAAACTTCCTCCACTCGGCGAAGGTGCAGATTCAGGAACCGTCGTCAGCATTTTGGTCAAAGAAGGCGATTCCATCGCCAAGGGCCAAACCATGGTTGAATTGGAAACCGGCAAAGCGGTCGCACCAATTCCATCGCCGGCGGCGGGTCAAATCACCAAAATTCTCGTGCAGGAAGGCGCAAAAATTTCTGTCGGCGCATCGATTCTATCATTGGCCGGAGATTCTCCACCCACGGCTGCGCCACCCAAAAAAGCCTCAGTCCCGCAGCGCGACACGCGCCCCAAACCAACTCCAGAAAACGAAGAAGTTGAAGAAGTCGCCGAAGAAAACGAAACCGAATCCGACAACTCCGTTCCACCGCCGGCCGCTCCTTCTCTGCGGCGGCTCGCTCAAGATTTGGGAATCAATCTTCGCAAAATTCGCGGCAGCGAAAACGGTGGGCGCATTATTCTCGCCGATTTAAAAACTTATATTCAAAGGCTGCAAAAACTTGCCGCCGAAAAACTTGCTGCCTCCAGTGGGGTCAGCGAAAAACCAAAACCGACGGCGCCGACAATTGATTTTTCCAAATTCGGACCGATTGCGAAACGTCCCATGACCCCGCTGCGAAAAGTCATTGCGCAACGCATGACGGAAAATTGGAATGCCATTCCGCACGTCACCCAATTCGATGAAATTGACATCACCACTGTAGTTGATCTGCGCAAAAAATATGCCGAGGCTTACGATAAAAAAGGCGCGCGTTTGACGTTGACTTCATTTGCGCTAAAAGCCGTTGTTGCCGCGCTCAAAAAAAATCCGCTGTTCAATACGAGTCTCGATGAAATGGCTGAGGAAATTATTTACAAGGAATATTTTCATATTGGTCTCGCGGTTGACACGGAGTCCGGTCTGATGGTGCCGGTCATTCGCGATGTTGACAAAAAAGATTTGGCCACGCTGGCCAAAGAATTGAATCGACTGGCGGAAAAAGCTCGCGAACGAAAAATTTCCCTGGAAGAAATGCAGGGCGGCACTTTTACCATTTCCAATC
>JALYXC010000399.1 GCA_030947315.1 Verrucomicrobiota bacterium
CCCATTTGGAATTCACCTCGGAATTTTTGTTGACCCACAAAAGAGCCTGGTCCTGGGTGGAAAATAAAGCATGGGATGTCGAACGAATGAATGATTTCACACTCAATCAACTTCGCTGGCTGCGCGATGTAAATTGTCTCGACCTCGTTGACCGCAAAAAACTCATCGCGCAAATTGCGTCGGTGCAAACTCTTTCCGGCACGCCGCCCAGCCAACCGCCGATTCACTATTGGCGCGACGTGCGCGGTTTGTTTTTCACTCCATGCTGGCCCGCTTTGCAGGACACTTATTTCTCACTGGCTGCATTGGAAATTCTCGGTGGCTTGGACAAAATTGACCGCGATGCCTGCATCAAAGGAATTCTAAAAAGGCATCAAGGCAAAGGCTTTTTCACTTCGCCAAGTTCCGGAAGTTACAACGAATATCACATTGATGGCAGCGCGCGCGACACCATCGCCGCTTTTGAATCGCTGCGTATTCTCGGTGCGCTCAATCGCGTTAACGATTTGGAAAAATGGCAGTTCCGTCCCAGTCGGCACGGCGTCCCCAAAAATCAATTGACTTGGAATGATGTGGAAGCGTGGGTTTGCCAACAGCGATTGAAAAAAATTCTAAATGAGCGAAAAGCAAATCCAAACGTCCGCATTCGTTCATTGCTCGAGCCTTAAAAATTTTGCATTCGACACGCGGCATTTGAAATTCAACATTTCCTCGTGCCGAGAAACCGCCTCCAACGTAGTTTACGCGCCACCTTTTTGGGGATGGCGTTGAACACGTTGCTGGCCGCTGCAAAATTATCGGCAGGAATTATTGGAAATTCTTACGCGCTCATTGCCGATGCCGTGGAATCGCTCGCGGATATTTTTAGCTCGATCATTGTTTGGCGCGCCTTGGTTGTGGCCGCGGAACCCGCTGATGAAAATCATCCATATGGTCACGGAAAAGCTGAGCCAATGGCAGCGGCAATTGTTTCCACGATACTGCTTCTGGCCGCAGTGGGAATCGCGATTCAAGCCGTGCGGGAAATTATTTTGCCTCGTCACGGCCCCGCTGGATTTACGCTCATCATTTTGCTTTGTTCCATGGTGATTAAAGAAGGATTGTTTCGTTTCGTTTTGCGCGAAGGCACCGAAGTTGATAGCTCCGCGGTTCGCACCGATGCCTGGCATCACCGCAGTGACGCGATTACTTCATTGGCGGCAGCCATCGGCATCAGCATCGCATTAATAGGCGGAAAAGGTTTTGAAGCAGCGGATTCCGCCGCGGCGATTGTGGCCGCAGGAATTATCGCCTGGAATGGCTGGCGATTGTTGCGCCCCGCCATGGACGAACTGATGGATGCCGCGCCGAGTAAAAATTTCAATGCGCAAGTTGAAAAAATCGCGCGGGAAATTCCGGGCGTCGATGCAGTGGAAAAGTGCGTGGCTCGAAAAATGGGTTATCACTACTTCGTAGATATGCATGTTGAAGTCGCCCCCGAAATGTCGGTCGCGCAAGCCCATCAAATCGCCCACCGGGTTAAAGACAAAGTGCGCGAGACAATGCCCGCCGTGAGCGATGTGCTTGTGCATATCGAGCCGTTGGGCACTGCCGCAAGAAAATCGCCGTGAGCGCCGAAACTCATTTCAAAGAATGGGCCAAGCCGGGACCGATTCCGCCAGGACTTGGAGCGAACTTTGCTTTCGCGCGAGACGGGAAAAACGATCTTGCCGAAATGGCGCTCGGCGCTTCGCTCAGAATCGAACCGGCTGAAACGCTCGATGCGATTAGCGGACATTTTCGCTTGTTTCAATTGACCGACGGCCATCGTTTTTCCACCGATGATATTTTGACGGCATGGTATGGGACGAGTTGGTGTCCGAGTGCGCGAACGGCGCTCGATCTCGGTAGCGGCTTGGGAACGGTGGGAATGATTTGCGCGTGGCGATTAGTCGGCGCGAGGTTTGTGACGATCGAAGTGCAGCCGGAAAGCGTGGCTCTCTCAAAAAAATCTGCGTGCTACAATGGACTTGCTGATCGTTATGAAATTCGCGCTGGCGATTTTCGCAAGTCAGGAGTGCTTCATGATACTGAGAAATTTGATTTGGTCACGGGCAGCCCGCCTTATTACGCACCTGAAGCTGGCGTGAAGAGCGAACACTTTCAAAAGGTGGCTTGTCGTTTTGAATTGCGCGGCACGGTGGTGGATTATTGCTCGACTGCGGCAAAGCATCTTGCGCCGGGCGGGTTTTTTGCGTGCGTGTTTCCAATTGAACCAGCGCAACTGGCGCGTGTGGAATCGGGCGCAAGGGCAGCGGGATTGGTCATCGTCCGGAAACGAGCCGTGATTTTCCGTGAAGGCGATCCGCCATTGATCGGATTATTCGGAATGATGCGCAAGGACGATTTGCCGAATTGGTTTCGCGGACAGACATGGGAAGAACCGCCGCTCATCATCCGCATGCGCGACGGGAAAATTCATCCGGAATATTCGGCAGTGAAACTTGCCATTGGATTTCCGCCGTAAGCCGCGGGCCTTAAGAAATTTAATAACCGACGCTATCATTTTTTGAGTTGTCGTTTGCCGTCATATACTGCGCCATCTGCATGACCAACGAAGCCATGAACTTTACAGCGAAGAAAAATGCCGTTGGTATTACCCGCGCGGAGTCCGGCCGTGACAATCTGATAACTGGAATTGTCTGACGTTAATAAAGACCAATTCGTAGCGGCGCGCGTAGAATGATCACTTGGACAGACCAGAATTTTTAACACCATGATTTCGTTGGACATGGAAATTAGATTTGAAGGCAAAAGGCCGTTATGTTCTTCCGCCCATTCATGACGAGCAGCAAAACAGATTGCAATCATCTGATTGCAACAGCCGGTGGCTTCTGCCTTTTTTCTGCCAAATGGAAAGATTAGGACAAATATCTCTGGCAAAAAAATCACACTGGCCCACAAGATTAGTTTTGTTCCCTTTGACATGGAGCTTGCGAATTTTGTCTGCCGGGCTTCTACCGTCAACCTTTCATTTTCCTTTTGCCCGCTTGCCATCTTCGCTGTTTAATCCCCGCACATGAAAATTGTTTTAGCTTATTCCGGCGGTCTCGACACTTCAGTTCTCCTCTTGTGGCTCAAAGAGAAATACAACGCGGAAGTCGTCGCGTTCTGCGCGGACATTGGGCAGGAGGAAGAACTCAAAGGTCTCGACAAAAAGGCGATGAAGACTGGCGCGTCGAAACTTTACATCGACGACCTCAGCGAAGAATTCGCGCGCGATTTTATTTTTCCGATGATCCAGGCCGGCGCGATTTACGAGGGGCAATATTTTCTCGGCACCAGCATCGCGCGACCGCTCATCGCCAAGCGCATGATTGAAATTGCGCGCAAAGAAAAAGCCGACGCCATCGCCCATGGCGCCACCGGCAAAGGCAACGATCAAGTTCGCTTCGAACTCACCGCCGCCGCGCTCGCGCCCGAATTGCAAATCATCGCCCCGTGGCGCGACGAACGGTTTCGCAAAGATTTTCCCGGTCGCCAGGAGATGATTGATTATTGCGCTGCGCACAAAATTCCCGTGCAGGCCAGCGCCAAGAAACCGTATTCGATGGACCGCAATC
>JALYXC010000406.1 GCA_030947315.1 Verrucomicrobiota bacterium
ACATATTGCCGTCGCGGTCTTGTAAAACGGAGGTGACTGCGTTATGCGTTAGCCCTTGCTGCTGAGTTAAAGGCGTGATGGCTCTCGTTTTTAACCGGCTCAACCCGTCCCGGCTTCCAATCCAAAGATTCTCCTCTTGGTCTTCCATAATGCAATTAACATGGTCATACGAAGTTCCGTCGCCCCGAGTTTCCGTCCTTAATTTTCCATTCACGAAACAGTTCAGCCCGTTAAATGTGCCAATCCAAATCGTGCCTTTCCTATCTTCAAAAATGGCGCTGATTAAATTATCGGAGAGCCCTTCTTTTTTTGTAAAATGGATCGATCTTCCATCTTTCAATCGCGTTAGGCCAAACTGAGAAGCCACCCAAAGGGTTCCATTTCTATCAGCACACACGACTCGGGTAGAGTTGTGAAGAAGACGGTTTTGAGTGGTCAACGTCGTGATTTTATCGCCCTGCAAACGGTTGACGCCCGCGCCGGTCGCCACCCAGATAGTTCCTTCCTGATCCTCGCAAATGGAGCGAACGGACGGATGCGCCAGCCCCTCTTTCACATTCCACTGAGTGAACTTGCCATCTTTAAAATGAAGAAGTCCATTAAGGTCCGTCCCTATCCACAAGGAACCATCCCGGCCCACGAAAATTCTGGTCAATACGAAATTCGTCACTGTTTCTGGCAGCTGAAGTTCTGAGGTTTTTCCCTCTTTCCAAAAACGCAACTTCCCATCTTCAGTCGCAGACCAGAAACTTCCATCGGGTCCTTGGCAAAGCAGCGTGGAACCATGATTTTTAATTTCGGCAAACAGAGATTGTTTGACGAGCGTGAAACGAAGACCGTCGAATCTGGCCAGTCCTTGCTGCGTTCCTATCCAAAGGTATCCATCGCGGCTCTGGCACAAGCTCTGAACATCATCTTGGGGGAGGCCGTCATCGGTTTGCCATAGCCGGGAAGTGTATTGCGGAATTTCATTCGTGGAGAGCGCGCAAATTGAAGATGCAAAAAATGAAACCCACAACAGTTCCAAAACGAATATTGGAACAATGGACAATTTCACAACGCGCAAGTTTACATAAAATGGCAACGGCGGTCTATGGCTGTTGAAGTCTTTATTTTTCGCGAAAGAATTAATTTGCGCTTTATCAACGCAACGACAACAAAAACGCAACGATATCACCCAATTCCTGCCGACTCAATTGCGCTTCCAAACCTTCCGGCATCACGGACACAGTCCCCGGCCGAACCTCTTTAATTTCTGCGCGCAAAATCCGTGTTTCGATTCGCGAGCTATCGTAAAAATAAATTGCGTCGGCAGTTTCGCGGCTGATGATTCCAGGATGCACTTCATCGTCTTTCGTCACGATCAAAAATGGCTCGAAACCGCGCGCAAAACTCGCGCTCGGAAAAACAATCGCTTCCAGCAAATCCTGCGGAGCGCGAATCGCGCCGATTTTTGAAAGGTCGGGACCGACGCGCCCGCCACGGCCTTGCACCGTGTGACAGGCGAAACAAGTTGCTTTAGTGAAAAATAATTCGCGACCGCGTGGCGCATCGCCGCCCGTCAAGGCCGGTTTCAATTCGTCCAGATGCGCCTTTTGTTTTTCCACATCCACCGACAATTTTTTCAGCAGCGGCTCGGCGCGCTGCTGAATTTTCGGCGAATAATTTTTTAAAATCTGACGCAAAGTATCGGCGCGAATGCTCTCCAGCGCCGGGGATTTTTCAAGCGCGGACAGCAAATGGTTCCCAACTTTTGCTTCGCGGCTGCGCGAAAAAGGGCCGAGCAATTTTGAAATTTCCAGCGTTCCCGCTCTTGGCAAAATTTCCGTGAGCGCGAGCAATTGCGACTGATCGAGCGGCAATTGATTCAACGCGCTTGCGGCAGTCATTTGGACCAGCGGCGGATTTTCTTTTTCGATGCACGTCAATAAAAATTCTACCAGCGACATTTGAATCTTGGTAAGTTGCGACGCGGCGGCGGCCAGCGCTTCCACGCGAAGCTCGATTGAATTGGAAGTATTCGACGCGATTTGCAAAAGCGGCTCGTCAAATTTTATCGCGCTCAAAGTGAGAAAGCCCGCGGCTTCATTGCTCAAGTCGAAATATTCGCCGAGCAAACCGGGTTCCAATTCAGAATTCGTTTCCGCATTTTTCCGATGAAACAAAACGCTCGCCGGCATAATTTCTTTTTCCGATTTTTGTGGTTTCCAAAAAACTTTGCAGCCACACAGTCCGATGC
>JALYXC010000410.1 GCA_030947315.1 Verrucomicrobiota bacterium
CCATCGGACAGTCCGCGTTTTGAGCAAAACAATGACATCGCCACAGCGACCTGGAATCGCGGCGATAAAATTTATCTGCTCGCCGGAAAAGGTGGCCGCGAGATGCTTTTGAAATTTTTATGAATCGGGGGAACCCCACTGGTTGCAAACGAAATGTCATTTTAAACTATTTCTTATGAGCAATTTGATTCGCGCCGAAACTTCGGTGAATGAGCGTTACGCCGCCGCCGCCAAAAAACCGGAGGCCGCGCTTTGCTGCCCCGTGGATTACGAACCGGAATTTCTGAAAATTATTCCGCAGGAAGTCATCGAAAAAGATTATGGCTGCGGCAATCCTGCGAAATTTTTGAAGCCCGGCGAAACCGTGCTCGACCTCGGTTCCGGTTGTGGAAAAATCTGTTTCATTGCCGCGCAAGTGGTCGGCGCGAACGGCAAAGCCATCGGCGTGGACATGACCGATGAAATGCTCGAAGTCGCGCGACGCAACGCGCCGATTATCGCCGAACGAATCGGCTACGCGAACGTGGAATTTCGCAAAAGCCGCATCCAGGATTTGGCGCTCGATTTGGAAAAGCTCGACGCGCAATTACAAAAAAATCCCATCACCAATGCCGCCTCTTTTCTCGCGGCGGACGAACTCGCTGAAGAATTGCGCGTGACCAATCCGCTCGTCGCGACGGATTCGATTGATGTCGTCGTGTCGAATTGCGTGTTGAATCTGGTCGAAGCAAAATCGAAGCGGCAACTGTTTGACGAAGTGTTTCGCGTGCTGAAACGCGGCGGGCGCGCCGTGATTTCCGACATCGTTTCCGACGAAGACGTGCCGACTGAATTGCAAAATGATCCGACACTTTGGAGCGGCTGCATTTCCGGCGCGTTCACTGAGGAAGGATTTCTGAAAGCGTTTTCTGACGCCGGTTTTTACGGAATTCAAATTTTAAAACGCGACGAAAAACCGTGGCAAACCGTCGAAGGAATTGAGTTTCGATCCGTCACGGTGCAGGCGTTCAAAGGCAAACAAGGGCCATGCTTCGAGCGAAACCAGGCCGTGATTTATCTCGGCCCGTTCAAAGAAATTTTCGACGATGACAACCATCGTTACGAACGCGGCAAACGCTACGCCGTCTGCGACAAAACGTTTCAGCTTCTCCGAAAAGAACCGTACAAAAACTTTTTTGAATTTGTCGAGCCGTTGCAAGAAATTCCTCTCGAAGAAGCAAAACCCTTTTCGTGCAGCGAAATGAAATTGCGCCATCCGCACGAAACCAAAGGGATGGATTACCAGGCGACAACTGAGGCGAGCCAATGCTGCGATGCAGGCAATGGAGGCTGTTGCTAAATTGGCAATGGAAAGACATATAAAGATTCACGCGCTTTCCTCCTTCTCTCCTCTATCGGATGGAGGAAAGAGGGAAACTCATGAAGAACCACGCGGTGAGAAATCATGAACCGTTTTGCAGAAAAACTTGCTGAATACAATTTGCCTTTGAGGCGCGCGCAGTTGCAAACGCTGCAAGTGAATGTCGGGCGCAAGTGCAATCAGGCGTGTCGGCATTGTCACGTGGATGCCGCGCCGTGGCGGACGGAAATGATTGACGAAAAAACCGCGCATCGAATTGGCGCGTGGATTTCTGAACACAAACCGGAAATCGTGGACATCACGGGCGGCGCGCCGGAGTTGAGCGAATTTTTTAAATACTTTGTTGAGACGGCGCGTGATGCGGGTTGTCATGTGATTGACCGGAATAATTTAACCATCATTGAAACGGGCGCGTTCGGTTGGTTGCCGGAATATCTGGCGCGAAATGAAGTCGAAGTCATCGCGTCGCTCCCGTGCTATTCGGCAAAAAATGTGGACACCCAGCGCGGCGACGGCGTTTTTGAAAAAAGTATTTCCGCGCTGAAAAAATTAAACGCGGTCGGCTACGGAAAAATTCTTCCGCTCAATTTGGTTTTCAATCCACTCGGCGCGAATCTGCCCGGTCCTCAAGCAGAACTGGAATCGGACTACAAAGAAGTTCTCCTGCGCGAATTCGGCATCGTGTTTGACAACTTGTTTGTCATCACCAACCAACCCATCGCGCGCTTCGCTGAAGATTTGCGGCAGCAAGGCAAATGGGATGAATACCTCGAACTGCTCGCCAATAATTTCAATCCGGCGACGGTGAATGGTGTGATGTGCCGGACGACCTTGAGCGTCGGCTGGCGCGGGGAAATTTACGATTGCGACTTCAACCAGATGCTGGGGATGCAATTGAAAAACGGCAAGGCGCTGACTCTTTGGGACATCACGCCGGACGATTTGGAAAACCGTTCGATTGCCACCGGAGTGCATTGCCTCGCCTGCACGGCTGGATGCGGCAGCAGTTGCACGGGAGTTTTAAATTGAATCTTTTTGCGAAAAATACATTTGACATTGGACTTAGCGCGACAAATTTTAGCCGCGCTGGATCAATTCAATTTCGTAGCCTTCGGGCGCATCAATAAAAGCGAACCCATCGTGGCCCGATTTCATGGTGGGGCCGTCGGAATATTTTAAACCGAGCGAGGCGAGATGTTTTCCGAATTTTTCCAGACTCTCCACTTCAAAAGCCAGATGAGTAAGATCAGTTTGCACCCGAACAGGACCGCTCTCGGGAAAATGGCACAGCTCAATCAGCTCCTCGCTTTCGGGCGCTTTCATGAAAACCAATTCCGAGCCGCGCGGCGATTTGTGCCGGCGCACTTCCTCGAGGCCGAGAACCTCTTTGTAAAATTTCACGGTGCGCTCTAAATCATCAAGCCGATAACGGGTGTGCAAAAGTTTTTTCACTTTCATAAAAAAAGAATAATCAGAAGAGAGACGCGAGTCGAGGCTTGGCCTTCGTCAAGCAAGTTTTAGTTTTATTAGTATCATGACGCATTTCCAAAACCGTTAAAACGGTTTAAAGCCCGTTGCGCTGCTCGAACACCGGGCTAAAGCCACGGTGTTAATGAAAACAAAAATACATTTCAAAAACCGCTAATGAAAACAGCAAATTTAAGTTCGTCAATTCGGCTGTATCCCACGAATCAGAATCTCCTTGCTGGATATGCTTTTTTTGTTACGAATTTCGCCGTGCGCAAATTTGTTTTGGTGGCAACGTTGGTTGTTCTTGGCATGGGCGGAAAAGCGCGGGCGCAAATTGATCCCGAAAAACGCCAGCTTTTCCAACTTGGTTACAATCAGCCAATTGTTGGGCGAAGCCCCATTTCCGGTTACGCTTTTTATTATCGCAACGATCCCGGATTTTTACGGACGAACATGACGTTGCGGCTGGCGGTGGCGCCGATTTATCTCGACTCGGAACTGGGTTTTAGCCACGCGCTAGGCGAACACACCGATTTGGCAATCGGATTGGCGGGCGGCGGTTTTGCCGATAGTTATTTTGAAATTCGGGAGGGAAATTATTTGCGAGGTGAATCTTTTACGGGTCACGGCGGCGAAATCTCGGCCAGTGTTTATCATTTATTTAATCCGGGCCAATTGATTCCGCTCAATGGAATTTTTCGCGTCAGTCCGCATTATTCTTTTTACCAGAAAGATTCAGATACGAGGAGTGATTTTGTTCTGCCGCGCGATCGCGGTTCAGTCAATGTCCGCACTGGTTTCCGTTTGGGCGGGCGCGAGCCGACCATGTTGCCCGCGCTCGGCATGGAATTTTCCGGCTGGTATGAAGGACAATTTCGGACCGAATCGGGCGCGTACGGCTTGGGTGGAGATCGGCGAGTCGAAGCCGCCTCGCATTTATTTTGGGGCCGGATGCTTTTTATCTATACGTTGCCGGAATGGAAACATAATTTCAGTCTGAGTCTGACCGCTGGCACGAGCCTTAATGCAGATCGTTTTAGCGCGTATCGCATTGGCGGCGTGTTGCCGCTCGCCTCGGAATTTCCATTGACGCTGCCCGGATATTATTATCAAGAAATCAGCGCGCGCCGTTTCGCTTTGCTCAGCGGCCAATATAGCTTGCCGCTCGACCACGCTAAAAACTGGAATCTGACCGCGATCGGCACCGTTGCAAAATTAGAATATTTAAGCGGGCTGGAGCAGCCGAAAACCTGGAATTCCGGAGCTGGACTTGGGTTAGGTTATCATTCTCCAAAAGGAAGCTGGCAAATTATGGCCGGTTATTCTTACGGCTTCAATGCGGTCCGCAGCCATGGTCAAGGCGGACACAGCATCGGATTATTGTCGCAATGGGATTTGGAAGCGCGCCACAAAACGCGTGTGCCGATTTACGATATTGATAATCCGTACAAATCGCGCGGACTGTTTCGTTTGTTGGGGGAATAAAATAAAAGCGACCAGCAGCCTTAGAAAAAAAATCTGTTCAATTCCTTAAATTCTGTCAGAGAAAATTGCGTGTCTGAAATTCAGAGTCAGTTTGCCAGCGATAATTGCGCTGGTCTCTGCCCGGAAGCCTTCGCCGCATTGGCCGAAGCGAATTGCGGCCACGCGCCCAGTTATGGCAACGATGTCTGGACCGAAAAAGCGTCGGATTTAATTCGTGAAATTTTTGAAACGCGCTGCGAAGTTTTTTTCGTTTTCAACGGCACGGCGGCCAATTCACTTTCGCTCGCCTCATTGTGCCAGTCGTATCACAGCATTCTTTGCCATGAAACCGCGCACATCGAAACAGCGGAATGCGGCGCGCCGGAATTTTTCGCCAATGGAAGCAAAGTTCTTTTGTTGCCGGGAGAGAATGGAAAAATAAATCCGGCCGCGATTGAAGGCGCCGTGAAAAAAAGAACCGATATTCATTATCCGAAACCGCGCGTTCTGAGCATCACGCAAGCGACCGAAGCCGGCACCGTTTATTCTTTGGACGAATTAAAAATATTGGCGGAAACCGCGCAAAAATTCGGCTTGCGCATCCAGATGGATGGGGCGCGTTTTGCCAATGCGGTGGCGGCGTTAAACGTGACGCCAAAAGAAATTACCTGGCAGGTTGGAGTGGAAGTTCTTTGTTTTGGCGGAACAAAAAATGGAATGGGCCTGGGCGAAGCGGTGGTGTTTTTTAATTTGGATTTGGCCAGGGAATTTGATTATCGCTGCAAACAAGCCGGGCAACTCGCTTCCAAAATGCGCTTTCTTTCCGCGCCGTGGGTTGGGCTTTTAAAAGAGGGCGCCTGGCTGCGTCATGCGGCTCACGCCAATCAAATGGCGAAAAATCTGGAGCAGGGAATTCGCCAAATTCCAAATTTGCAACTCGTTTTTCCGACTGAAACCAACAGCGTTTTTGCGCGTGTGCCGGAAAAAATAATTATCGCCATGAGAAAACGCGGCTGGCAATTTTTTACGCACGTCAGTCCAGGCGATTGCCGTTGGATGTGCAGTTGGGACACCACCGAAGAAGATATCCAAAACTTTTTGCGGGATCTGAAAAATTTATGAAACAATTTATTGGCGAACTGGGAAAACCAATCAAAAAAGTCAATCCGATCTTAAAAGAATTCCGAATTTTCGCGATGCGGGGCAATGTCATTGACCTGGCCGTTGGGGTCATTATTGGCGCGGCGTTTGGAAAAATTGTGGATTCGCTCGTCAAGGACATCATTATGCCGCCGCTGGGACTGCTCATCGGCAAAGTGGATTTCGCAAATCTATATTGGAATCTTTCGGAAAAAAATTACGCGAATCTGGAAGCAGCCACTAAAGCGGGCGCGCCCGTTATTCGGTATGGCGTTTTTCTGAATAATATTCTTTCATTTGTCATTGTCGCTTTTGCGGTTTTTTTGCTGGTGCGTTTAATTAACCGGCTGCATCCGAAACCCGAACCGACCGCGCCCGTCACGCCGACCACCAAAGAATGTCCTTTCTGTTTTTCAACTATTTCTCTGCGAGCAACCCGCTGCCCGCAATGCACTTCGCCACTTACTTAACGAAACTTTAATTTGTCATCTGCTAAAAAAAAAGACGAGAACCTTTTGAGATTCCCGTCCTTCGGTTTTTAATCCGCCAAAAATAGCGAGAAGACTTTTATTTCACCCACTTGACGGCGTCGGCGACCACGACAAAACCAGCCGCGGCCCAGCAGGAAAGTTGAATGGTGTTGGCTCCGGCATTCATCGAATAAGAGCCTTGATTGACCCATTGTCCGCCCGTGACCTGTTGATTGACATATTCAGTGTGCGACCCCGCCGAAGTTGAAATGATATAAGGCGCGGCCGTGCTCCGATTGGAACCTTCCGGATACCAGACATAAACGGTGTAAGTGCCGCTGCTAGGCAAACTGGCCGACCACTGGGCCGGTTCACTGACTGGCGCCGTGCTGTGATAGCGATAATCCGAACCATATTTATTACCGGCGGAAGTTCCTGTCGCCCAGCTTCCCGTGACGCTAAATCCCGAACTACTATTGTCCACAATGATCGTCGTGCCAGCCAGACAACCACCCGCCGCACTGGCCGAAGTGCCGGAAGGCCACGCGTTATGAACATGCGTATCGTGTCCCGGATAACCCGGCCCGAGACTTTCGATCGAACCCATATCTCGGCAGCGTTGATTAAACGTTTGCCAATAAGGATTGCTGGAACTCACGCCCACTCCGTTAATTACATCCACATCGAAGGCCGTGCCGCGATAATGGTAAGAGCCGGAACTGTGATCGCCGCCCGCGATTTCCGTCATTCGATAAGTGTAGCCGTAGACGGTGCGCAAGTTTTTCATACACTGCAACATTCCCGTA
>JALYXC010000413.1 GCA_030947315.1 Verrucomicrobiota bacterium
GGCCAAGCCGTTTTTTCTCCATTTCTTTCTAGGATCGTCTCGGTTGTTTTTCTGTTGTTTTTAAACCTTGCGTTGATTCCAGCCGAAGAAATCCCCAATGAAAATGTGCCGGTCACGCCGTGGTTGGGAACGGCTGGAATTGCTGAACGGACTGCGGAAATCATGGCGCGTGGTAAAGAATTGAGGCCATTAAATCCATTAAACCTTCCATCGAAGATTCAAACCGGATCAAATACTTTCTCAGAATCCTGACTCTCCGAATGTAACAAGCTGGCCAGTTTTGTCGGCCGGTCCGGGCGAAACGTCGCCAGAAACCGGCGCTCCTCAAACTGCAGGCATAAATTTTACGGGCGCAACGTTATCTGATACAGGCGCTTTTCCGCCTGACAGCATGGGCACAATTGGTCCGGCGCAGTTTATCGTGGCGGTCAACGGGCGGATTCGGAGTTTTAATAAATTTACCGGAACGGCTGACGACGTTTTAAATGTGGACACGGGAGTTTTTTTTAATTCGGTGATGACTCCGCCCATTTCAAATAATTTTACGAGCGATCCTCGCATTCGTTATGATCGTCTTTCGCAACGATGGTTTATCAGTATGATTGACGTTCCCGGCCGCGCGGGAACTTTGCCGAATCGCATTATGCTGGCGGTGAGCGATGGCAATATAATTTCTGGCATTTCGGTCTGGACTTTTTTTTATTTCCAACAGGATTTGGTTTCGCCGGCGGGCGACACGGGAGATTTTGCGGATTATCCAACGCTGGGCATTGACGCCAAGGCGCTTTATATCGGCGTAAATATATTTCGCGCGAGAAATGGAACCTTTGGCAACACGACTGGTTTCGTAATTCGAAAAAGTTCTTTGCTGGGAGCGGGTCCGATTGTGGTCACGGCATTTCGTAGATTAATCAGCAGGGGAAGTTCGACAGGCCCTTTCACGCCGCAAGGAGTGGACAATTATGATCCATTGGCCAGCGAAGGGTATTTTATTGGCGTGGATAACGCCATGTATGGAAAATTGGATTTGCGGCGCGTGAGCAATCCTGGCGGCTCACCCTCAATTTCGGCCAACATTCCCATCACGGTTCCCACCACCAGCGGCATAATCCTGGTTTCACATTTGGGAAATTTTGGCGGAGCGAATGGAAATTTAGACGGACTCGACCAACGGCTCATTGCCGCGCATTTTCGCAATGGCCGTCTCTGGACTGCAGCAAACATCGCGGTTGACAATACCGGGCTGCCTTCCGGCACTGATACGCGTAATGGAATTCGTTGGTACGAACTTCAAGGAATTCCAACTGGCTCGACGCCAAGTGTTGTTCAATCGGGGACTTTGTTTCAACCTTCCGCCAGTAATTCAACTGACCAACGCAGTTATTGGATGGGTTCAATGATGGTTTCAGGACAAGGCCATGTCGCGATGGGATTTAGCGTCGCTGGATCTAATGAGCGCATCAATGCGGGAATCGCCGGCCGGTTTGCCCATGATCCACCCCGCACCATGCGTTCGCCGACTCTCTACACTTCCAGCGCTTCGAATTATAATCCGCCGAGCGATTCTGGCGGAACCGGCGGTCGCCGCTGGGGCGATTATTCTTATACCAGTCTTGATCCAAATGATGATATGACGATGTGGACAATTCAGGAATTTTGCGATGCGGAAAATTCTTATGGAGTTCGCGTGACAAAACTTTTGGCTCCGCCGCCAGCGATGCCAATCAGTTGCAATCCTTCTTCAGTGCCAAAAGGCGCGAGCAATGTGACGATTTCCGTGAGCGGTTTTTCTACAAACGGCTCCGGCTTTTTTGATCCGGGAATTGGATTTTCAAATCGAATTTCTGCGAGCGTGAGCGACAACGGCATTACGATCAGCAATATTAATTATATTGATCCGACGCATCTGACTTTCAGCGCGACGATTTCTTCCACCGCAACCAATAGTGCTCGAACCATTTCCATCACAAATCCTGACGGCCAGATTTCAACGAGTTCTTCCCCGCTTTTTACAGTTATAAACGGCGTCGTTTCAGCGCCGCCATTTCTTTCCACCACAAATTCAAATGGAACAATTTTTTTTACGTGGAGTGCGGTGGCCGGGCAGATTTATCGCGTGCAATACAAACCTGATTTGAATGTAACCAACTGGACTGATTTGAGTGGCGATATCACCGCCACAAATTCCACCGTAACGAAATCAGATTTAATCAATCAGACGCAGCGTTTTTATCGGCTCGAAGTTCTTCCTTAACCGCAGAAAACTTCTTCAACTTCCTCGCTTGCCAGACGCATTGCCTCAGGCTAACAACTCAAAATTAATTTTATTTCGATGAAAAAATTATCCATGAGCCGCAGAAAATTTCTTCAAGCCGCTTCCGTCGCTGCGGCCGCGTCATCGGGCGTTTTCATTGCAACCGCGCAAAATAAAAAAATGAATTGGCCCATCGGTTGTTTCAACCGGCCCTGGATGCAGGGCAATGCGAAAGTTTCGCCAGTAACAAAACCGCAGCCAGGCACAAATTGGGGCTACGATGTCGCCCTGGCCGGAATGAAAAAGGCCGGTTACAAATCAACCGGCTTGCTCACGCGCACGCCGGAAGACCCATTTATCGGAAGCGACGCCACACCGGAATATTTGCAGCAACTCAAAAAGAAAATTTCCGCCAGTGGACTCGTGGCGAACATGGGCGCCCTTCGCACGAAAAATGATTTGCCGCTGACCGAGCAAATCAAAGATGTGCGCCAACAGATTGATAACGGAAAATTTTTGGCGCTGGAATGGATTCTAACTTTCGGCGTGGATAAGCCGGAGCATTACGAAAATTATTACAAGCTGATGGCCGATGCGGCCGCTTACAGCAACAAGCGCGGAATAAAATTGGTGTTAAAACCGCACGGCGGCGGGAGCGGCGCGTCCGAGGAAATCATTCGTTGTCTGGAAAAAGTGAGGCACCCAAATTTCAAAATATGGTACGACGCCGGGAATATTATTTATTACACCGGCAAAGATCCGATTGAACAACTCAAGCCGATTGTAAAACACGTCGTCGGTTTTTGCGCGAAAGATTGCGATCAACAAAAAGGAAATGTGTTTATCCAGTTCGGCACCGGCCAAGTGGATTTTCGCGGAGTGTTCACAGAATTGAAAAAAGCCGGATTTATCGGGCCGGTCATGGTGGAATGCTGCGCCGGAAAAACAAAAGAAGAAGTGGCGGAAAATGCTCGGGGCAATCGCGAATATCTGGAAAAACTTTTCGTCACGCTTTAAAGCACCGAAACACGAAAAACGATCGGCTGATCATTTCTTCTTCGCAAAATTTTCCGCGGCGTCGCGACAAGCCGCGCTGACCAGCGCCAATTCCTCCAAAAAAGTTTCGCGAGTTTTTTCCGGCAGCACTGATAAAATTTCCGTTTGCAAGATGACGGCAATTTCCCGGACTTCCTCGTATTTGCGTTTGCCAAAAGGTTTTAAACGAATCCGATAAGCGCGCCGATCGGTTTCATCTCTTTTACGTTCGATGAAGCCAGCCTTTTCCATCCGTTCCACCAGTGAGGCAATCGTATTGGGATCGCTCGTCATGGCCCGACTCAATTCGCTTTGAATAAGCCCATCCACTTCATTTTCCAGCAGCGTGCGCAGCGCCGTAAACTGATCCGGCGTGACGCCAGTATGCGCGATGCGCCGTCGGAAAGCCTGGTTCAAACTATACCAGGCGCGCCGCATCAAAATCGGCAAACGCCGGCGCTCAGGCGCATCCACCGGCAACGAGTTGGGTGGGGGATTCTCGTTTTTCACAGCGCAAAGTTTTTTCGAGAAGAGAACAGGATGACAAGTTTAAAAGAAAAAAGTCTTCGATGATTTGTTACGTCTGTTTAGGAAAATTGCCGCGAATCGAAAAACAAAATGCGGCCACATTTTAATCTTTGGCGAGGATTTTGTAGATCAAAAAAATTTCACCCTTCACTTGCTTCAATGATTTTACTTTCAGTCGCGGGGCAATTTCCAATGAAGCGATTCCTCGGCCATCGCTGATAGTAGGAGCGTGCGCGCCGGAAAGAAGAAGAGGACAAATCGTGAGGTTAAGTTCATCCACCACTCCGGCGCGAATCAGCGCGGCATTGGTTTCGCCACCACCTTCGCAGACAATTTTTTTGACGTTATGTTTCTCGCGCAGCCATCGGAACGCTTCGGCAAAATTTACCGTACGTTCCCCGAATATTTTTACTTCATCGGCCACTTTACGCAGCGCGGTAATTCTTTTTTTCTCCGCGTTTCGCGTGGTGAGAATAATAATCGGGGAAACATGTTTCTTAAAAATTTTTGCCTCAGGATCAATATCGGCATCGTCTCTGACAATGATTCGCAATGGTTCCGGCGGACGGCCGCAGCGTATGCGTTGTTCCCGCCACTTGGCGGAACCGGCGGCTAAATCTATCGAAAATATTTCGACAGTTTCCGCTCCGCTCAAGACAGCGTCCACCTGCATTCGCAGTTTGAAAACAAGTTGACGATCGCGTCGGCTGCTGAATTGAATGAGCGAACGATTCTCCAACGCCAGTTTCCCATCGGCAGAAACCGCGCCATTGATCATGACAAAAGGCAATTCACGTCGGTTAAACATTTTTGCGGCCATCAGTTTGTAATGGTTATTCCCTTTCGTCCAGCCGCAGAAACGCGAAAAGTATTTCTGCGCTCACAGATTTATTCCATGAAAGGCTCGCCAAGCCCGCTTCCTTTGCTAGAGTCCAGGCAGTTATGATTACGTTTGCCGGAACATGGATCTCGGAGTCGCTGGAAGGTTTGGGGCGGTTCACGGTTCTTTGCGGAGAAATTTTTCGTTCAATTCTCAAACAAAAAATCGCCTGGCGCGATTTGCTTTATCAAATCTATTTTATCGGCGTAAAATCGCAATCGGTCGTTCTGATCACCGGCGCTTTCACCGGCATGGTGCTCTGCGCGCAAACTTATTTTCAATTTCATAAAGTAAAAATGGATACCGCTACGCTCGCGGTCGTCAGCGTTTCGATGGGCAGCGAACTCGGACCGGTGTTGACTGCTTTGATGGTCGCCGGACGCGTGGGCGCGGCCATCGCCGCGGAAATCGGCACGATGCGCGTGACGGAACAAATTGATGCGCTGCGCACTTTAGCGGCGCATCCAGTGGATTATCTGGTGGTGCCGCGTGTTTTGGCGACGATCATTGCGCTGCCGTTGTTGACGGCGGAGTCAATCGCCATCGGGATTGGCGCGGCTTATCTAGTGGGAGTTTATTTGTTGGGAATTGATCCGACTTACGCCTGGTTTAACATGCTGCGCTACACAGGAGCCGAAGATATTCTGACGGGAATTATCAAGGCCACTATTTTTGGAGCGATCATTTCAATTGTCGGTTGCTACAAGGGAATCAATTGTCCGCAAGGCGCCGAAGGTGTCGGCCGCGCGACGACTGAGTCGGTCGTTTATTCGTCTATCACAATTTTGATCAGCAATTTTTTCCTGACGATGGTTTTGACCCGATTGCTCCAGCACAAATGATTGAAGCACGCGATTTGAAAAAAAGTTTCGGCTCCCTGCGTGTGCTCGATGGCGTCACTTTTAAAATCGAGAAAGGCGAATCGGTCGTCATCATTGGCCGGAGCGGCAGCGGCAAAAGTATTTTGCTCAAACATCTCATCGGCTTGTTGCCGCCGGATTCGGGCGCAGTCTGGGTGAAGGGCCAGAACATCAGCGCGATGGATGAACGGGAATTAATTCCCGTGCGCCATCAGTTCGGAATGTTATTTCAAAGCGCGGCGCTATTTGATTCCATGACGGTCGCGGAAAATATTTCTTTTGCGCTGCGTCGCGAAGGTAAATTGAACGAGCCAGAAATCACTCAACGTGTCCGCGATGTTTTGGAAATGGTTGAACTGGCAGAAACCGAAGATAAAAAACCAGCGGAACTTTCCGGCGGCATGCGCAAGCGCGTCGGCCTGGCGCGGGCGATTGTTTATAAACCGGAAATTCTGCTTTATGACGAACCGACCACCGGCCTGGATCCGATTGCGTCGGACCGGATTGATCAATTAATTATTCGCGTCGTAGAAAAATTAAAAGTGACTTCGATTGTCGTCACGCACGACATGCGCAGCGCGCGGCGCGTCGGCCAGCGGATTCTGATGTTGCACGAGGGGAAAATTCACATCAGCGCTCCGCCGGAAGAAATTTTTAAATCTGAAGATCCGATTGTGCATCGTTTTGTCAATGGCATTTCTGAACGCAAAGAACCTAAATTATGAGCGAAAAAAGATTTGAATGGAAAGTCGGCCTGTTTGTTTTTATCGGATTAGTTCTGGTCGCCGCGTTGATGTTGAATTTTTCAAAAGGCCTGTCCCTTTTCAAACCGACCTACCAATTGCAGATGAAAACCTCGACCGTGGGCGGAATTAAAAAAGACGCAACCGTCATGATGTCAGGCATTCTAGTCGGAAAAGTTATCGGCGCAGATT